>JAFVDR010000065.1 GCA_017476165.1 Treponema sp.
GCAAGGAAACTTGCCTTGAATCTTGCCAAGATTTATAAAAACAAAAATTCCCCGAAAACCCCGATGTCTCACATCATGTTTGACTGCCTCATGAATCCAAAGCATTTATTGGCTGTCTTAGGCAAAAACTGATTTCCGTGAATAGATAGGGTTGCATATTGTTTTTTGCCGTGATTAATGGTATCTTAAAAAAATAATGAAGATAAAAGAAGATATAATAGAATCGCTGAAACTCATTTTTTATTATGCATGTATATGCATTTTCCTCTGTTTTTGCTCATCTGTGCTTTATATGATATATACGCTGTGCCAGAATCTTGTGGCGGGGCAGACACTTTCGTTCGACTTTAACCTCTTTATGGAAGGATTCCTTCTGTTTTCACCTGTCATCTTTATATTTGGGGCAATGCTGATGACGTTTTTCTTTATTCGTCATCCATGCCATGCCGTCCTTCCGTTGATATGTTATTGTGTCCTGTATGTGGCTTCGTGGCTGTTTGTCATTCCAGCTGTTTCAAAGGTGAATACTTCAACCTATGAAACGTACATTGAGGCTAAGACTAAGGACATGCCGTCTTCGGGGTATTTTCGAAGAAACAAAGATAAAATCGTATACTATTCGTATGTAAATGAAACGTATAATTCCGTTACCGGCATGTGCATAGACTCTAATCTTGCAGAAAACAACGTCTATACGTTCAGTTCTCTTACGATGTCCCACAAAAAGACGGCCTTTACAGATTCGTTGATTCAAAATTCCATTGACATGCCGCCTGTCATTGCCATTACGGCACAAAAAATACTTGAGTTGTCCCTTGTTCTGCGCAAGTGTGCAGAGCAGTCGTTCGGCAGTTTTCATGCATTTGCTTACTGGCTGTGCTTTGCCTCGATGGGACTTGCCCTGCTTGGAGTGATTGGATTGCGGCATGTTTCCCGGTGGCGGCTTGTGAACACGCTTTTTGTTGCAATGGTTACGTTGGGAATTCTTGTTGGAAATACAATGGGCTATGTCAATCCTGTCATGGTTGGCATAGAAAAGTCTTTTAATGACGTTTTTGCGAAAATTGGCATTTTTAAGCCGCTGTGTGCAGTGGGCAATCCGTTTATAGTATTCTGCAACATATTTGTCTTTATCATTCTGCTTTTCCTTTTCTTTTTCTTTGAAAAAAACAGCAGGAATTTGGAGGACTTGTAATTATGAAGAAAGTAATTGTAATTCTTTCAATATATACTCTTCTTGTTTTCCTGTGTTGCATAGGCGAAACGTACATCTACAGGTCTGTGCCAGAATTGGTTCCCGAATGCGTTTCCTCGTATCGATTCTACAGGGGAATCTCATGGTTCCTTTCATTGCTTCCTTCTATCCTAATCAGCGGTTTTTGCATTGCCTGCTCCATTCAATGGAAGCGAAATGCAACTGATTCCAGAAGGCGTTTTTCCCCGGCAATGATTGACCGCTATCGCTTCGTCATAATCATTTCCCTTGTCTTTGTATTCATACTGTCTTTTTCAGCAGAAATAGGCAGACCAATTGTGAACAGAAAGCTTGCTGCATTTGAAAATGGTCCTGTTGAACTGGAAAATGATTTGAAAACAGCAGAAACGTTCCTGGCCGAAGAAAAATATGATTTGGCATATATTTATGCTCGCAGGGCATCAGCTGTTGCTCCTCGGAACGCAGAAGCCCTTGGGATGCTTAAGAGAACCAAGGATGCCCTTGAAATATACAATGACAGGGCGATGAGTGATGATTCTTTTGTAACTGTAGACGAAGAAGAAAAACCTCTCTATGCTCAGGATCACAGTTATTCCGTAAAGGAACTCATTGCCCGCGCCCGAAAAGCCTATGAAGCAGAAGAATGGTTTAATGCCCACTATTGGGCAACGCTTGCCATTGATGCGTGCAAGGGTGTCGATACTAATCTTGATACAGCCCACGATATTGCAGACAAGGCATGGAATATTCTCCGTTCTCCTTCCAGGTACGAAAATTCTGAACTGAATCTTATTTTTGCAAAAAAACAGAAGGGCTATTTTGCATTGTCTTCTGGAGACTATTTGCAGGCATATTATATTTTCCTTGAACTGCAAAAAAACATTATTGGTGCGGATCCCGATGTAGAACGTTTCTTCGCCCTTGCAAAGGAAGGCATGGAAAATCAATATTTCTTTATTGATGAAACCCAGAATATGGACTTGCTTTCCAATGGCCATAACGTATATTTTTCACTGAAAAACCCAGACGGTACAAAGAGTGTTTATTTTATAAAGAGCTTGATGGATTCAAAGGATAGCGGCAAGTCTGTACGCTACTTAAAGAATCTTACCATCGTAAAGTATGACCGAAAAGGCAATTTTATTAATTCAGTAAATGTTCCTATTGCAAAAGTTATCAGTCAGTCTACATCGGTCTTTGATGATGATTCAAAAAAGATTTTGGGAATCGATAAAACATGGAAAACCGTTCCATATCTTATGATGCTCGCAGTTGACCGAAACACACAGGGGCTTGTAAGCCGGCCGTCGTATCGATATGCAGAAACAGGTCTTCCCCTTGAAATTATGGAAGAAGAAGAACTGGTAGGTCTTGCTGTGGATGTATCTAAGATTCCTCCTGCACAAGAAGTTTCTGATTATGCGCCTAATACGGCAATTCTTTCGATGCCGTATGCCGATTTTGCATCCATCAACATGGCATCTGAATCTGCATCGGCCATGACCATTTTTTCGTTGATGCATTTTATTCCAAATGCGGTGGAGTATGGCTTTTCTGCTGAAGTATTCAGGGAATCCCTTGTAAGCCGCCTTATGTATCCGCTGTTCATTTTAATTCTTTTTGTCTTTGCTGCATCTGCAGGCTGGAATTACCGCATAGAAAACAGTAGTCCTCATTTTAAGACAAGCTGGCTGTTCATTATATTGCTTTTTGGATTGATAATGTACCTTATTGTAGAAATGGCAGTCTACATGTTTAATATTGTAAACTATGTGCTGGTGGGCACTTTTAATCAAGCATCCCTTGTTGCTGCTGCTGTTGTCTACGTTACGTTGTTTGTTGGTGCATCGTTTTATTTCATGTCGCGAAAGGCCTAGTGTTTTAGGACGAGTTCATTTCGAACTCGTCCAAATGCTATTTAACTTCAACTCTTTCTATATGAGCGCCTAAAGCCTGCAATCGTTCGACAAGATTTTCATAGCCGCGTTCAATCTGATATACATTGCTTATCTTGCTTTCTCCATGTGCCGCCATTGCTGCAATGACCATTGCCATGCCTGCCCGTACATCAGGGGAAACAAGGTGTTCTCCATGCAAGGCACTCGGCCCTGAAACGACAGCACGATGCGGATCACATAGTGTGATTCTTGCACCCATGCTTATCAGTTTGTCTACAAAGAACATTCTGCTTTCAAACATCTTTTCAAAGATAAGGACAGGTCCTTCTACCTGTGTGGCAATGACAACCATGATTGATGTCAAATCTGGTGGAAATCCCGGCCATGGAGCATCGTCTATTTTTGGAATCATGCCGCCCAAATCCTTGTTCACTTTCATTTCTTGATCAGATGATACGAACAGTGAATCACCTTCAATGTTCCAGCGGATGCCGAGTTTGCCGAAGGATATTTTCAACGGGCGCAGGTCTTTGGGATTGACACCTTTGATTTCTATGGAGCCGTGGGTCGTTGCTGCAAGTCCAATGAATGAGCCTATTTCCATGAAATCTGGTCCAATGGTGAAGTCTGTGCCGGACAGTTTTTTTACACCGTCAATGTGCAGGATGTTGCTGCCCACTCCAGTAATTTTTGCACCCATTGAATTGAGCATGTTGCACAAATCTTGAATGTGAGGTTCGCTTGCTGCATTTGTAATGTCTGTATGTCCTTCTGCAAGCACGCTTGCCATGATTGCATTTTCTGTTGCCGTTACAGATGCTTCGTCCAAAAAAATGTCTGCACCAACTAGTTTGTTTGTAGTAAATTCAAAGCGACCTTCTGTTGTAACGCGCGCACCAAGGTCTTGCAGTGCAAGAAAATGCGTGTCAAGTCGCCTTCGTCCAATGACATCTCCTCCTGGAGGCAGCATGATGGCTTTGCCCGTTCTGGCAATGAGGGGCCCTGCAAACAAGATTGATGCGCGAATCTTTTTGGATAGCTGTGCAGGAATCGTGCTTGAATTGATTTGTGCTGCATCGATTTTCCATGCGTGGTTTTCTATTTTTTCTATGCCGATGCCCAGCGATTCCAAAATCGACAGCATGACGTTTGTATCTTCTATGTCAGGTATGTTGCGGAGGATGACAGGTTCTTTTGTCAGCAGTGTGGCCGCAATGCATGGCAATGCTGCAATTTTGTTTCCGCGTGCCTGTACTGTTCCCTTGACAGGAAATCCGCCTTCTATGTGATATTCGTACATGGTATATTCCCTCATAACCAGCTCTGGGAGAGCTGTACTAAGATTTCTGTTGCGCTGGTCATTTGGCTCAGGCTTGCCCATTCAAAGCGTGAATGATAGCTGTGACCACCCGTGAAAATGTTTGGAGTCGGAATTCCCATTTCCGTCAGGCGTGAACCGTCTGTGCCTCCCCGTATCGGCTTGAACACTGGTTCTACGCCTGCAGCTTTGTATGCCTGTACCAGCTTATCTACAATATGGGGATGTTCGTCTAGCTTTTCCTTCATGTTTACATACTGTTGCGTGTGCGTTACTTTTGCAGTACCACCGAAAGTTTCTGCTGTCATTTGTGCTACCAAGTCTACAATGTGCATTCGTTTTTTTATGCCATCGTCCGTAAAGTCCCTGAGGAGCAACAGTACGGATGACTGTTCTATTGAACCGCTCATTTCCAAGGGAGCATAAAAGCCCATGTAGCCGTCTGTTGTTTCCGGCATTTCGTGCCGCGGCAGGTTTGCAATGAATGACGCTGCCATGCAGACTGCATTTACCATGTCGGGACGTGCATCGCCAGTGTGCTTTGACTTGCCAGTAAAAACGATTTCACTTTTGTATGCATTAAAACATTCCGTTTCAAGCTCACCGATGTGTCCTCCATCTACCGTGTAGCACATTTTGGAACGTATCATGTTCAGATTGATTCTGTCCATGCCATGTCCCGTTTCTTCGTCTGGCGAAAACAGCACTTCTATGTCGCCGTGCTTGACGTCTGGATGCTGTACCAGATATTCCACGGCAGTCATTATTTCTGCAACGCCCGCTTTGTCATCTGCACCAAGAAGGGTTGATCCATCGCTTGTTATGATTGTGTCATTCTGCCGACCTGCTTGGGCAAGGCATTCGTCTGAGTCTGGATTAAGCGTAATGCCATATGGCAGGCTAATGGGAGTGCCGTCATAATTCTTGTGGACAATAGGCTTTACGTCTTTGCCTGTCACTTCGTCCACGGTGTCAATGTGTGCAATCAGGCAGAATGATGGAACATCCTCGCACCCCTGCGTGGCCTTGAGCAGTCCATATGTGTAGCAGTTTTCGTCCGTGTGCACATTCTCGAGCCCCAACTGCTGCAATTCGTTGCACACCAGTTCTGCCATTTTCCATTGCTGGGGCGTACTTGGCATGATGCCGCTGTCAGCTTTTGCGGAATCGCTTTCGCTGAATGTTTTTACGTAATTGATGAAACGATTTAAAAGATTATCAGAATCTATTCTGGTCATAATCTATAGCATATCGCATTTTGTTTTGCTTGACAACTTAACCGTTCGGCTTTAGGATATAATGGTCAACACGAGTTGATTTTCTGAAAGGATGATAAAATGGAAGAAGATAAAAAAACGGTTACACAATATGATGTGGCAAAGGCTGCCGGCGTAACGCGAAGCATGGTGAGCTATGTCATCAGCGGCAACACGGAACGTTCAGTTGCTCCAGAAACCCGCAGGAAAATCCTTGAAGCAATCGAAACGCTGGGCTATAGGCCAAACAAGGCAGCTCAGGCTTTGCAGCAGGGAGATGTTGCTCTTGCATTCCGTCGCATAGGGATTATCATCCATGCACCCGATGTATTCCGCCGTCCATATTATGCAGAAATTATTGAAGGAATATACACGTTTGCACACAAGAACAATTTTGAAATTGCCTTTATCCGTTTTTTTTATGAATTTGAAAATCCTGTCCTGTTCAACAAGCTCATCCATGAAGAAGAAATAGGTTCTCTTATTCTTATTGCATTGGAAAAGGATGTTCAGAATTCTGGCGATAAGCTCATTCTTAAAATGAAAGAGCGCATCAAAAAAATTGTCTGTGTCGAATGGAAATTTTCCGGTCTTTCCAGTGTGTATTTTGATCGAAAGGCTGCCGGCAAAAAGGATACTGAGTATCTCATTGCATGCGGGTACTATGACATTTCCTACATTGGAGAGCGGGATGAACGCATTGATGGCGTAAAGGAAGCTCTTGCTGAACATTCTTTGCAAAACGGTTCTGCATCTGATATTGTCGTCGGTGCTGCGTTCGACATAAATAGTGGATATGCTGCCATAAAAAAACTGCATGAGCAGAACAGGCTTTCCCGAGCAATCGTGTGCGGTTCGGATGAAGTTGCTATGGGTGTTTTGTGCTACCTGAACGAGTTTGACATAGCCGTTCCCAAGCGGGTGGCTGTCATAAGCATTGACAATATAGACATGTCTGGCTATACGAGTCCTCCGCTAACAACGCTGAATATTCAAAAGACGGAAATGGGCGCAATGGCTGTGGAATTGATTGTCAGTGACCGTGCCGGACAGGATGAGCATGCTGTGGAAATGACATTGCCTACAGTTATTGTCGAGCGGAAGTCCTGCTGTAACTAATGATTCTTGGCTCTGTTTTACTTTTGGGAAGTTCGATAAATTCCACTTTTTTCGAGTTTTCCTTTTGTAATCGAAGCAGTTCTTACTGTTTGTCTAGGAGTTGTATGATGAAAAATTGTGTAATTGCGTTTGCGTTTTCCCTGTTGTTTTGCAGTATTTCCTTTGCACAGGGCTTTTTTGTTTCCACTGAAACGGTGTTTTCAGAAAATTCAAAGACGCTGTATGTTACAGATGGCTTGAATTATGACATTAAGAAAGTGTCCGTGGAAAATGACGGGTTTTCATTAATCATTTCCATTTTCTTTAACGGTTTACCTGTCATAAACAAAAAGGATCGCATTGTCGTGTTGATAGACGATGCTTCTCTTGGTGGAAAAGTTCCTACTGAATATCGTGATCGCAATGGTCGTTCTCCTGCAACATATACAAAGGTGAATGCAAGTGTTGAATTTTATGGATTCCACAGCCCCGATACGCAGGCAAAAGGCTCTGCGTGGAAATGTTCCGACAACTGGGTGGCAAAGGGATCTTCGTATACACTTTCTTCCGATTCCATTACCTATACTATTCCGCTTGACTACATTACCGATGGAAAGCGTAAGGCATCCGCTACGGATACGTTCAGAATTGTTACATTCATTTCTGACTTTTGGGAAGGCAAGGAAGATCCGTTGGACAACGGTACGATGCATGTAAAGGATGTTGTTCCTGCAAATGGTGTCGCTTTGGGCAAAAACAGGGCTGACAATGATACTGTTGTAGTGAACTTTTCAAATTGTCTGACACTGGCAGGAAAAAATTAGATTTAATGCAAATGCGAAGCTCTAAAACTTCAGTTTGCGAAAGTTCATAAATATAATTTACACGTGTTGACAACTTCTTGTCTATTTGCCATTATGAAGGCAAGAGGTTATCCATGCACTATTCTTTTGACAGCAAGAGTCTTTTACGACACGACAGCGATGGCTGCCACCGTGTGTTTCCCATTATGGGAGAAATCCATTATTCACGCTATCCTGATTCTGACTGGAAGCAGGAACTTTTGAAAATGAAAGCTGGAGGGGTCACTGTTGTCAGTTCGTATGTAATATGGATTCATCATGAAGAGATCGAAGGTGAATGGGATTTTTCTGGATGGCGGAATCTGAGAAAGTTTGTGGAAACAGTTCAGGACTGTTCCCTTCAGATGATGCTTCGGATTGGACCGTGGGTACATGCAGAAGTTCGTAATGGTGGTTTTCCCGACTGGCTGTTGAAAAAATGTCCTGAAAACCGATGCAACAATGAAGACTATTTTTCAGAAGTACAGAAATTCTATGCAAAAACGTATGAACAGGTAAAAGGACTTCTTTTAAAAGACGGAGGTCCTATTATTGGCATTCAAATAGAAAATGAATTTGGGCATTGCGGCGGTCTTTCCGGTGCAGAAGGTGAATGGCACATGCAGAGACTGACGCAGATTGCAAAGGATGTCGGGTTTGATGTGCCGCTCTATACAGCAACGGGATGGGGTGGTGCTGTTACTGCAGGTCTTTTGCCTGTCATGGGTGGCTATTGCGAAGCTCCTTGGGATCCCCGCGTTACGGAAATAGAACCAAGCGGAAACTATCTGTTTACATATCAGCGCAATGATCATGCGATTGGCAGTGATTTTGGAATGGATGATGGCATTACGTTTGACCCAAAGAAGGTTCCGTATTTGACGGCAGAATTGGGTGGAGGCCTGCAAGTGACCCAAAAGCGTCGTCCTGTTGCCAGACCAGAAGATATTGGCGCAATGAGCCTTGCCAAACTTGGAAGTGGATGCAATCTATTGGGCTATTACATGTACCACGGAGGCATGAACCCAGAAGGCAAATTGACAACGTTGGAAGAAAACACGGCAAGCGGCTCCTTAAATGACATGTCGGTAAAAAACTACGATTTCCGTGCACCGTTAGGAGAATATGGACAGGTAAACGGCTCATACAAGGAAATCAGGCTTCTGTCGATGTTCTTGAATGAGTATGGTGAGCGTTTGTGTGCAATGGATGCAGACATTCCCGACGATAATGCAAAAAATGCTGATGATTATGATTCTCTGCGCTACAGCTGGCGCTATAATGGGGAGCATCTTGATGACGGAGGATTTTTGTTTGTAAACAATTTTCAACGTCGCAGGGATCTTGCAGAACATGATGGCGTACAGTTCCAAATGCCAAAAGCTCTTGCCTCTCTATCTGGCAAAACAGTGTTGCCTGCACTGGACATTTATAATGGAGACTATTATGTACTGCCTGTACATCTTTCTCTGGGAAAAGCCGTTTTGGAGACTTCTGCATGCATGCCGCTGTGTGTCCTGCATGATACTGATCGGAACGGAAAAAATACGTATGTATTTTCAACGGCAGCTCATATTGCAGGGCTTTCAAAAGGTGATGCCCTGTATAGTTCTTCTTTTTTTACTCCGATTTCACAGGCTGAAAATCTGCATACCGGGTCTCTGTACTCTATTGATGCAAATGACAGTCATGATGAACTTTTGACGCTTTCTCGAAGTGATGCGTTGAACGCCATAAAAGTAACGGTTAATGGCTGTGAACACATCATCATTTCTGAAAGTCTTGTGTACAGCGACAATGATACTGTATGCGTGCAGGACTGCAAAAAGCCTGTTCTGAAGGTATACCCTGAATTTAACAGTATTCCTGAAGGTTTTGCGTTAAAAGATGTTTCCAACGGATTTTTTATCTATGAATATGCTTTTGATCTGCCAAAATCATATCCCGTTACGCTTGAAAAAAAAGCAGAAGGATGTTATGAGCTTTCTGTACCGTCGTGGAAAGACAGCGGTTTGAACGAATTGTATGTTTCTATTGCATACAGGGGAGACGGCATACGCTTGTATGAAAAGGAAAAGCTTCTTGATGATGCATTGTTTATAGGATCAGATTCTGAATGGACGATAGGATTAAAGCGGTTCGGCATGGAAAGCCATGTGTTTACACTGAAAGTAGACGCACTTCAAAGAAATGCGTCTGTGTTCATAGAAAACTGGCCGGAGTTTACGGTCGGTGACACGCTGTGCAGCATTGACAGCGTGAAAACATCTGGCTATATTTCTATTCGTCTATGATTGTAATTTCAACGCGCCTGTTTTTGGCGCGGTTAGCCTGAGTATCATTCGGAGCTATCGGCTTTTTGTCGCCATAGCCCTGGGTGAATATGTGGTACTGGTCTTTTACGCCCAACTGTATTAGGTAATCTGCTACGGACTGTGCACGCAGTTCGCTGAGCTTTTGAGGATCTGCTCCTCCGGGTGCATAGGCCGTATGGCCTGTAATCAATATGTCATTGTTTGGATATGCTTCCAGAATTTTTGCAAGCTGGTTGATTTTTTCCTTTTCGGAATCGAGAAGTACTGCACTTTCAGGTTTGAACTGAATGTTTTCAATGGAAAGTGTGAGACCTTTTTCACTTTTCTTGACTGTAACGTTCTCAATCCCCAGCTGATCAACTTTGTTCTGAATGTCTTCGACATTTTCATCTGTTGCAGTCCTGATGAATTCTGTAATTTCTGCATGGGCTGTTCCCCTGAATTCCAGAATGTTTCCGAATGCTGTTTCCATGATGATTCTGAAATTTTCCGTATAGTGGTCAATGGCTCCCTTGTCGTTATCCCAGTAAATGAGTTCGTCACTGTAGCCCATCATCATGACTGGATAGTCGCTATAGATGGCATTTGCATCGGGACTCGGCGTTTCCGTGTACAGATTGTACTTTACATTGATGACGTGAAGGGTGTTGCTTTCCTTTACGGAAGTCTGATTGTTTTTTTCCTTTGTTGCACTGGCAGCTGCGTAGCTCATTGTCTTTACTTCTGTCTTTTCACGGTTGACTGTGCCAAGATAGGTGTATGTTGCCGTAAAGGGAACTTTGTACGGTGTGTGCAGGTTAAATTGCCGCCGCAGGTCATGGGCTTCATGTCCCTGTGCCGTCCATGATTCTCCGGGGCTGACAGCTTTGTCAGGAAATGAAGGCACATCGCGAACTGTTGGCATGAAATATTTGTCTTCAATTGAATAGATGCCGTTCCTGTCGCGGTCAAAAATGCTGTGGTATTCCTCGCCCCACGTAAACTTTGCCCCCGTTTTGGAACCAGTGGAGTCTTCTGTCGTCATGAATGTAGATTTATGTGTTCCAGTTCCGTCTTCACTGACACCTGTGATGGTGTTTGAGATTCTGTTGACTATAACGGCATGGTGATCAAGCCTGCGATTGATGTATACGTCTTCGTTTACTGTGGAAAGGATGCGGGAATTGTCACCTTCTTTGTATTTGAATTCAAATTGTATTGGACCACCGTTTATGTTGTATTGTTCTGGGCGTGACTGCTGTGCAAAAATGGTTGTACATGGCAGTGCCGTTACATAGAGTACAAAAAGTGCACATGCATACTGCCTCACGGAATGACGTTTTATTTGGAACATAAAAATACCTCCATTATTACTTTCTTAAACACATCAATTGCTGTAATATTACAACATGCTGACCGATATTTTGTCCGATTTTCGAATGTTTGTTACCGTTTTATGTGCAATGCTGCTGGTGTTTCTTGTTATTGGTATTATTATCGGCCGCATTATGCAGCGTACAAAGGACATGTTTTTAATCAAAAAGGAGAGGGAAGGTGCTGTACGCAGGAGCAGGGCTGTCTTGGGCGGTCAGTTTGGAGAGCAACTTGCTCCGTATCTGCCTGACTTTCCATGCAATCCTGGTGATGTCCAGTTTATTGGTAAACCTGTGGATTTTATAGCTTTTCCCGGAAGTGCAGAGGGCAAGCCCATAAAGGACATTGTATTAATAGAAGTAAAGTCCGGCAACAGTACGCTTTCTGAGCGAGAGCGTGAAGTAAAGGCTGCTGTCAGGAGCGGTCGGGTGCACTACGTTGAATATCGGTTGCCTTACTGAGAAATCCTTTAGAGTTGTGCTGTCAGTTCTTCGAGCCGTGCATTCTGGCGGCGAAGCTGTTGTTCCGTTTCTTTTTCCTTTGCAATGTTAGTCATGCAGATGGCAACTGAACCGTCTCCAAGAGCAGAAGCTGTAATCTTAAGATAGGTTTTTGCCACAATGGAATAGAAGTTTTTTTCAGAACTTTCATGCAGGCTTTGTGCTGCAAATGCCAGCCAGTCGATGTCTGGAGTAAGGCTGTCTTTTATGGTGGAAAACAGGCAGTCTTTTTGGATTGTTTTTTTTGTCAATGCAAGGAACTGTTTGTTCACTGCATCTACGTGAATGTCTGTCAATGCTTTTTCATTGTTGTACAATGGCGTGAAGATTGCTGCTGGCAGCGGCAGGTTTTCGAATAGTGTCTTATAGTCTATTTGTACTGGCATTGTATCCCCTTGTTTTAATGTATCGGTATGTGGTAACCTGTGGTTTAAGAAAAGATGGTTTCCTGCCACGGTTTTACTTTCATTTTGGAACAGAATTGTTCTTAACTGCGTTTCTATCCACTTCATGGTCTGATAAATGACGTATATAGAGTAAGGGGGCAAAGAGCCGCAAATCATGGTATATTTCAACAAAAAGTAATAGGTTCAGATAAAATGCAAAGTTTACATAGTGCCTGCAAAAAAGAGACTTTTTCAGCAGGCACTATGTAAACATTATACAAAAATATGGAAATGAATATATTGGTAAACTTATGACAGAAACAGAAATATTATTTTTTATAGAAGATTAATAAATTTGAATATTTACAAATATAAGTGTTTTCTGCGTCCAACTCTGCATGCCCCATGCAATGACAAATCGCCATTTGTCAGGATAGGGGAACAAGGAGAGTTGAGTGTAGAAAACTTAAGTTTATCAAGATAAAAGATATCAAGTTCTGCGTCTTAATAATTTTTATGCTCAAAAATTCATTCCGATTTTCGCTTTTTCATAAATACAGAGCCTTTGCATGTATCACTCCCCAGAAGTATCACAGCAGAGTCTGGCATGTCAGTATTGTGACCGTTAAGCCACTGAGAAGTCTCATCATCTAAAAGAGGTAACCCTTCTATTTCTAAAAAAACAGCTTTATAATGTTCAAGAAGGAACTGGATATTCCTTCGTTTTAATACCTCATGATACAGCAAATTCTTTTCCATAGGATATTTTTTTATTGTTGAAAAAAGAGTACGACTTCGTATCTTTCCAGCCTCTATATCATAAAAAACTTCCAGAGGCCGAAAACCGCCTATACTAAAAATATAGTTAAAAGTTTCATATTCAGTACCTATACCCAATATAAGCTCAATGTCATCTTTCATTTTTATATTAAGAACAAACGTACTTTCGTCTGGATTTCCTAACATTTTTACCTCAGAGACATTCTCATTTAAAAGAATTGTTTTTTCCACTAATTCTTTTCTACTCTCATAAATTTGAGGTTCAAATATGAGGTATACTATACAAAAGAGGGAATAGCCTGCTACAAATATAATGAAAACAAGCACAAGCCTTAAGAAAATTGAGAGTATCCTTTTCATTAAAGACCTTCTCCCTGTACTGTTATATTATAGGTATATGGGTACCTTTTTGGATCCAATTTACTCCTCAAGAATTTTTGTTTTGGACTGTTATATAACTCCTTTAATTTTTCATTTGTAAAGTCATTAATGCTGTCCAAATTTAAATCTTCCATTATTTTTTTATCCCATTGATTAGAAAGTTCCAGAGCTTCTTTCGAGCCTTTTTTGTGGAGTTTGAATATTAAAGAATCTCCATTTTTTCCTTCTGGCGTATCACCGAGACAGCTTACAATTTTTCCCAAAGCATTAGTAATTTCGATATGATCCGAATAAACTATACAATCAACTTCAGGCAACCAAGATTTTCCTGCATATTTTGAATAATCCCCATTAACATTTCTAGTTCCATCATATTTGCCATCTATACTAGTATGCGGTTTTATTATAACAGTATCAATTTCTTCAAATTCAAATCCCCCAAAAATATCATATGAATATATCACATTACCATTTTCATCTAATTTTGGAATATATACAGGATTTTCAAGCCTTGCTACCATATATGTATCATCTGCATTTGTTTCTTTTTTCCCATCTGGGTCAATATACCTGACAGGATTATTAGAGCAGTAGTTAGTGCCTGCAAAAAAGAGACTTTTTCAGCAGGCACTACTTATGTATATTATCCAATTGGTTGTAATCAATTGCATGGTACTGAGGGAGTTCAGCAACTGTGACGTTCATTTTTCTTGCTTTAGATGTATCGCCTTTTGCATAAGCAAGACTTTCATTGAGACCATTTATAATGCTTTCAAATACTTTATTTCCTGCCATTTTTCGCCTCCGAGGAAAATCTTCATCCTGGTTCTTTCTGCAAGCCTAGGTTTTGTATGAGCAGGTTACATTCATGAATGCCGTCCATTGCACTGCTAACAATGCCTCCTGCGTAGCCAGATCCTTCGCCAGCAGGATACAGGTTTTTCAGTGCCGTACATTCACCCGTTTCCTTGATCCTTACAATTCGTACAGGCGTGCTTGTCCTTGTTTCGCTTGCAATGAGCACGGCTTCAGGGCAAATGAAGCCTTTCATGTCCCGGTCAAAATCTCGGAATGCATGGGCGAGTCTGCCAGTAACCTGTGGAGGAAGGCACTGGTGCAAGTCTCTGCTTACAACTCCAGGCGTGTAGCTGGTTTTCGGCAGGCTTTTGCTTATGGTGCCTGCAAGAAAATCTTGCAGCCTTTGTGCAGGTGCTTGCTGCCCAATCCCGCAGGTGTATGTATTTTTTTCTATGTAATTCCGCCAGACAAGACCGTTCAATGCTGGTGTCAGGGGGTTGTAGCATTCTGAAGGTATGTCTTCGGGACGTGTTTCTACGACAATGGCTGCATTGCTCCACTGACTGTTTCGACCTGCCGCAGACATGCCGTTTACAACGATTTCTTGAGGTCCTGTCGAACTGGGGACTACGAATCCTCCTGGACACATGCAAAAACTGTATACACCACGACCTTTCTGCTGGCTTGTAAGTCGGTACTCCGCAGCCCCAAGACCAGTGTCAAGCTTGCCATGGTATTGTATGCGGTCTATTGTTTCGCGAGGATGCTCCACTCGCACGCCCACGGCAAAGGTTTTTGCTTCCAGAGCTTCTGGGGCTGTTCGGGCAATCAGTTCATAGATGTCTGTGGCGGAATGTCCTGTGGCAAGGATGACTGCATCGGCACGGAATTCGTTCATTTCTTGTGTTTTGGTGTTTTTTGTTCGTACTCCCTTTACAGCTGTTCCTTCAGCGGTTTGTTCGGTAATGAAATCGGTGCAGGTCGTGTCAAAATGCAGTTCTCCACCCAATGCCAGAATTTTGTTTCTCATGGCATTCACGATTGACGGAAGCTTGTCTGTGCCAATGTGGGGATGTGCATCGGTCAGGATTTTCTTGTCTGCTCCAAAATGTACAAACATGCGCAATATCAAAGGAATGTTTCCCCGTTTGTTGCTTCTGGTGTACAATTTTCCATCGCTGAAGGTTCCTGCTCCTCCTTCTCCAAAGCAGTAATTGGAATTGCTGTCAACAAAGCCCCTTGTACTGATTGCAGCAATGTCTTTTCTGCGCTGGCTTGTTGTGGAGCCTCGTTCAATGATGATGGGCTGTATGCCGTGTTCCAAAAGGGTAAAGGCTGCAAAAAGTCCTGCAGGACCTGAGCCAATGATGATTATTTTCTTGTTTCCTGTGGCTTGATGCCATTGGGGAACGCTTTCCGAAGGCATTTCCTCTGGTTTTACGCCTTCATATACTTTGTATCTAAGCACAAGTTTTACTTGTCCATGCCGTGCATCAATGGATTTTTTTACAAAAACGATTGTGATGTCGGATGGATGTATGTTATGCCCTTGTCGTTGAAGGGTTTTTACAATGTTGTCCTTTATGAACTGTTCATCTTTTTCTTTTTCAGGACTTACTGTAATGGAAACCTCTGTAATCATGACGTTATTATAATAGAAGAGAGCCTGTTGCTGCAATAAAATGGTGTGGCAACATTAAAAAGAATTTGAGATTAACCGATATTTGTGGTATACTGGCTGTGTTTTCTTATTTTATCATGAAGGAGCTTCTTTGATGGCCGAGCAGAAGGAAAAGAAAGATGTGCGGATTGCTACAAAATTGGTAGCACTTATTGGTGGCGTAATCATTTTTAGCTGTGTTGTTGTTGCTACGATCGCGGTTACCGTGTTTAGCAAAAAGCAGATTGCTGATGCAGAATCTGCTATTTCTCATACAGCAGAGGGGGCAGCTCGCATTCTTGTTGACTGGGCCATTACGCTTGATTACGGTGCAGCTGTGTCTGCAAACTGTGATGAAGTAAGGGCAGCCGTAGCATCTCGTGACGTTTCCAAACTTGACTCCCTTACAAGATACTACGATGAAGCCTTGGATTATGAATATATGGCATTCGTTGATCAAAACGGCGTTGTTCTTGCTGGTGGAGCGAACGGTGTGCCGAAGGGAACGAACCTTTCTTCCATCTATGCAGTAAAAAAGGCTTTGGGAGGCTCGTCTGCCGATTCATTTGAGCCTATTTTTGAATCTCCGTATGCGTCTATTGCTGCATATCCTATTACCTATAATGGTTCTGTCGTTGGTGCTTCTGTATTCGTATATAATCTTACAACAGACGACTTTATTACGGTCATAAAGAATGGCTTTGACTGCGAGTGCACTTTGTTTTATGGAGATGTACGCGTAAAAAGTTCCCTGAAAGACCAAAACGGCAAGAGTGTTGAAGGAACAAGACTGACGAATCAAGATATTGCCAGTCAAGTTCTAAAACGCGGTGAACCGTATATGGGCGAAAATGACATAGCCGGTTCACGGTATTATATGGTCTATCAGCCTGTAAGGAGTGATGACGGAACAATTACCGGAATGCTCTTTATTGCCAAGACTCTTGAAGAAATGCAGCGAGTAAAAAAAGCTACCATCGGCATAATGATACCTGTCATTATTTTTATTGTCATTGTCTTGATGGTGTTGAGCTATTTGTTCATCAGGTGGCTCATGTGGCGCATTTCAAATGTTACCAATCAGCTTAAGGACATGTCTTCGGGCGAAGCCGACCTTACAAGGCGCGTAAAACTGCTTATCCGCGATGAAATTGGACAGCTTGTCATAAGCTTCAATGCATTCTGCGACAAGTTGCACAGGATTATTGCCGAAACAAAAAAATCAAAGGACGAACTTATTACGTCTGGTTCGTACCTGTCTGACTGTACGCAGGATTCTGCAAGTGCCATTACTCAGATTATTGCAAACATTGAAAGCATTTCTTCTCACATAAACAAGCAGACGGATAGTGTTCAGCAGACAGCTGGTGCCGTAAACCAGATTTCATCGAACATTGAGTCTCTGAACAAGATGATTGAAAACCAGTCTGGTAGCGTAAACCAGGCTTCTGTAGCGGTGGAAGAAATGGTTGAAAACATCAGTTCCGTAAACCATTCCGTGGAAAAGATGGCAGGTTCGTTTGATGAACTTGAAAAGAATGCTATCCAGGGCTTCAACTTGCAGAACGATGTGAACGAAAAAATTCTTCAGATTGAGTCTCAGAGTGAAATGCTTCAGGATGCAAACATTGCCATTTCCGACATTGCCGAGCAGACAAACCTGCTTGCCATGAATGCTGCTATTGAAGCTGCACATGCTGGTGAGGCAGGAAAAGGCTTTGCTGTTGTTGCTGATGAAATCCGTAAGCTTTCTGAAACGTCGGCTTCACAGTCAAAGACTATTGGCGAGCAGCTGACTAAGATTAAGGAGTCTATTGGAGATGTTGTTACGGCTTCCAATGCTTCTAGTCGCTCCTTTTCGATTGTGTCTGAAAAAATCAAGGAAACGGATCAGCTTGTCATGCAGATTAAGGCTGCAATGGAAGAACAGAATCAAGGTTCAAAGCAGATTTCCGATGCTTTGCGGACAATGAACGA
>JAFVDR010000066.1 GCA_017476165.1 Treponema sp.
AGCAAGGACATATCCCAGCCCATTCAAGGCCGTTGGATTTTCGCTATCTTCAGCAAGAGATTTATTATAATATTCTATACATTTTTCAACATTATCCTCTTCCCACGAAATAAATGCCAAGGATGCATAGACAGAAGCCTTTTTGTAGCCCAAATCAAGCAGTTGCTTTAACTCAAAATCTGCAAGTTTCCGTCTGCCCGTCGTGCAATATATAACGGCAAGAAGATACCTACACTGCAACACACGTTGAAAATCAAGGTCCGAAGCCATTTCACCTTCGGCAGTTACAACCTGTTCCAGATACAGTAGGGCATCATCATAACGTTCCAACTTAGAATAGCAGAGACCGACATAATAAGCAACTTCAACAGGATTCACGTCATCAGTTGATATAGAGAGGAAACTTGTCAGAGCATCTGCATAGTTTTTCTGATTATACAAAGAGATGCCTTCACTCAAGCTGTTAGATTCATCCATGCCGAACCCCATTTTACAAAACAAATTGGTTAGTACTTTTTGCGCATAGGCTCAAATCAGCAACAGGCTCCGCATAAACGGAAGATATAGCGACATATCCTTTTTTTACAAGCAGACTGTCATTAGCAGTGTCTCCTTCAAAAGACACTTCCGCTCCACCTGCACAGGTACTATATACTTTTTCGTCATTTTTAATGATGATATTTACTTTATCGTTATAGAATCTTTTTGAAAGGCTTGCAAATTGAACGCCAGCATACGGAAGTACCGAGGGAGCATTTACATTCAAGAATGTCTTGTCTGTACACAAACCAACCAACACATTCATGTTTTTTTCTGCAAACAAGGCTAGAGACTCATAGTCAAATCGTTCGTTACCATTAGCACTGACTGGCTCAACGCTCAATGCAATGCTGGGAATTCCTTGCAGTGTTGCTTCCTTTGCAGCTGCACATGTTCCAGAATACAGGATGTCAGTGCCCAAATTACCATATTTGTTGATGCCCGAAAAAACGACATCCGGCTTAGAAGGAAACAAATCGCCTTTTAATGCACATAACACACAGTCCGTAGGAGTTCCGTCAAGGGCATATTCATTAACAGCCTTTTTTCTGAGTGGCAGCTGCCTGTTCATGATGATGCAAGAAGATGCTCCCGAACGATTTTCAGAAGGAGCAAGAATCCACACTTCATGGTGTTTTCTGAGCACATCAGCAAGCACCGTGATTCCCTCGGCCCCATACCCATCATCATTTATCAGCAATATTTTCATAATAAATGAACACCTTTGGCAGGCTTTACGGTATAGCATTCTGGTTTAAAGCCAAAAATCCGCTCATAGTCAACCAGTTTCTTCATATAATTGTCCACGTCTTCATTTCGCAAAATGGCAAACGTACAGCGGCCAAACCCTTTTCCCGTAATGCGCCCGCAATTTACAGGATTCCTCAAATCATCAGGTTCGGAATCCAATTCCTGCACCCTTTTTAAAATCCAGTCAATTTCAGGACATGAAATATCATACAAATCCCGTAAATTCTCATGGCTGTGATTGACAGCTCGAGCAAATCCAGAAAAATCAGCAGGTTCCGATGTCAATGCACTGTGTGCAGACAAAACACAATGATGCTCGTTTATGATGCACAAAAGACGTCTTCGAGTATCTTCTTCCACAACAGAAAGTACCTCATTACGTTCTGCATTGTTTTCTTCATAGCGCCATCCACCATAGACCGTTGAACGCTGTTCCTTCAGTTCACCAAGCAAAAGTACATTTTCAGGCTGCTGAAGGCTTTCCTCATTCCACGTTGTAATGCGAGGAACTCGAGTATCCGTAAGAATAATCGTTTTGTCCTTAAATTTAAAGGGAATCAGTTCATACGAATTGGTAGCATAATCTGTCAAAACAAGGGAATTTTCCTTTGAATAAACTGCCGTAAAATTATCAGACTTGTGATTGGCTATGCCGAAATAAATCTTGTTTGCCCTCTCTACGACCTGAAGCAACTCGCTTTTCGAACACTTAAAATGGTTCAATTCCTTTATTGCCCATGTTGCAGCAATTTTAATGGCAGTTGTTATGCCAAAACCCGCAGAAGGAAGGATGTCAGAATAAATGGTAATATTCATGCCACAACAGGCAAAGCCACCGCTTGTAAACCCATAAATGACAGACTTAAGTGCATTTGCCCACTTGTCTTCCTTTCTGAATTTAAGGGATGTAATGCTAGAGCGCTTTTTGTCTTCAAGTTGCTTAAAATAAAAACGAAAATTAGAATCATTCCTTTTTGAAACAGCCACGTAGACAGGAAGATTAACAGCCATGGAAAGCGTTTTATCTTTGAAGAACCAAGAATGCTCACCTATCAGGTGAAAACGTCCTGGAGCAACTGCCGTAACATCAGGACTCTCACCGTATTCTTCTGCATGAACCGCTGCGACTTTTTCCATTTTCCCTACCCGAGATTATTTATTATTGAAATTTTATTTTCAAGATACTAGTATTATAGTATATTGAAAATGGTTATTTTACATGTTGTTTATGTAATTTTTTCACGACTCATGGAATCTTTTGCAATTCCTAATGAGATTTTTCTATTTGGCTCACCATTCATTGCTTTATTCTCATTGTTTCCCATGTATATAATCCTGTACAAAGCAAAAAGTTACAAAGCTTCATTTTTATACATGGCTCTTCACGCCCTTACAGTACATCTTGCGTCCAGTTTTTGGCTTGCAAATTTCAGGGACTTTGCCTTTTTCACCTTGGGAGCAAGTGCATTAGGAACTGCTGTAGAAGCTGGATTAATCGGAATCATATTCCACATTCTTCCTGAACAGCAAAAAAACACGGACTCTATAGAAGAAAATGCGGGAAAGCATCCTTTTTTTTCTTTTATCAGGATGATGTGGTTTTGTTCTGCCTGGACAAGCTGGGAATGGCTCAAGTCTACGGGATTCCTCGCATATCCGTGGGGAACACTCTTTGTTGCTGCTCATAAATGGAAACTGCTTACCCAAATTGCAGACATTACGGGAGTATGGGGCATTACGTTTCTGTACGCTCTTTTTTCGGCGGCCTTTGCAGAAGGAATACAGCTGCGTTCACGTATACAGCACTCCATTGCACAAAAAGAATGCATCAGCAATTACAGGCAGTCGGTACGGTTTGTCGGAGCTTTTTTCCTTGCAGCAGGATTATACGGACTCTACCAATATAGCCTTCCCCGTGTTCCCGAAAAATACGTGAATACTATTGCCGTGCAGCAAAACATTGATCCGTGGGAAACAAAAGAGCAGAATTCCATTGGAATTTCTAAAAGCCTGACAGAACAGGCGGTGCTTTCATCAAGGGAACAAGGAGAAGAACCTGACTTAATCATCTGGAGCGAAGGAATTCTTTCCCATGCATTCCCTGCAGCCAGATTTTTCTATGAAAACAATCCTGAAGACGAATCATTGAGCGCATTCATTGCCAGAATGGGAGTTCCTTTTATAATAGGCGGAATTACTTTCGTTAATCCTGAAAAAAAGCATTATTCAAACAGTGCTATATTTTTTGATAAAAATGGAGCATATTCAGGATTTTATTCAAAAATGCATCTTGTTCCTTTTGCAGAAGCCTTGCCTTTTAAAGATTCTGCCATAATGAAATTTTTTACAAAAAACATTTTAAAATTTTCAAGCACCCTTACGCAAGGAAAACAGTATGTACTCTTTAAAATTCCCCTGCATTCTGCCCATTACAATACGGAGCCGCTTGAAAACAGAAAAGAAACGCATGCCACAATTTCCCTCAACAATGGTGGGGCTTCGAATCCTGACACGACATGGCAGTTCATAAAAAATCCCGAAGAAAACAAAAAAAGCTACGTATGCTTTACCACTCCAATCTGCTTTGAAGATGCCTTTCCCGAAGTCTGCACTCCATTGTTTACAATGGGAAGCGAAGTATTTTTCAACATAACAAACGATTCCTGGTCCAAAACGGCTTCCGCCGAATACCAGCATTTTGCAATAGCAAGCTATCTTTCCATAGAATATCGTACAACGCTTGTCCGCTGTACAAATTCAGGTTATTCTGTAGTCCTAGACCCTGCAGGAAAAACAGTAGACAACCTTGACATATTTAAAACTGATGTCATGTGCACGAAAGTACCAGTGTTCACACATAAAGCAACAGTATTTTCCATGTACGGAGACTGGTTTGCCTACACAATTTTTACATTATGCTCTCTCTATCTTTTGCTTGTCATGCTGAAAATTCAAGAGATTCCGTCAAAAACGTTGTTTTTTGCTCTTCAGATATGTTCATGCATTCGCACAACGTATAAAAAACATGTAAACCAATAAACGCCAACCGAAACGTACTGTACGAGCACATTCTTTGCACTGTGCAGGCACTTCTGCTGCACAGTACTCGCTTTTAACCGTAATATTGTCAGCACTGCATGTGGAATACAAGTATAAACAGGTACAAGTACTTGAATAAATTCTTAATTATTTATACAGTATTGTTAACGTAAAAACACATCTATCGAGGTTACTATTATGAAATTCACAACACACCTGTCTATTGTACGCAGTACATTCACGGCATTATTTGCAGCATTAATCTGCATTGGAAGCTTTATATCCATTCCTCTTCCCGGAGGAGTTCCAGTAACCATTCAGAACTTGTTTGCCATTTTATCAGGTCTTGTTCTCGGAGGACTACAGGGAGCAGGAGCCGTAGGCCTGTTCATCGTTTTGGGAGTAATGGGAGTTCCTGTGTTTTCCGGTGGAAAAAGCGGTTTTGCCCATCTTGTCGGTCAGACAGGAGGATTCATTTGGGGATACTTTCTTGCAGCATTGGTAGCAGGATTCATTGTCGGAACTCCTCGTACATCAGAAAAAAAATTCAAGCTGTCAAAATGGATGCTCATTACAATTGGGGCAATCGTAGGTTTTATCATCAATTATGCAGTAGGAATACCATGGTTCATTCATGTCATGACTGGTAAAGGAAAATTCATGACACTTTCAAAGGCATTGGAATACACTCTTATCCCTTTTATTCCCGGCGACACAATAAAGCTTATCGTATCTATTCCGCTGTCTGCAATAATCAGACCTATCGTAGCAAGATATTTATATCCTGATGATGCAAAGGAAGCGGAAGAAGTAATAAACGACTTAAAAAACAGTTGATAACCATGAAACCTGCAGTTATAGTATCAGAAGTCATAAAAATATTTCCAACAGAATCTCAAGAGCAAAAGTACAACGTTGCACTTAACAAAGTTTCATTTTCTATCAATGAAGGAAGCCTCACTGTTATAGGGGGTGCAAACGGCAGTGGAAAAAGTGTATTGATGAACATAATTGCAGGACTCATGGATCCTTCCGATGGAAAAATCATAGTTTCCTCCCGTCCTGGACTCATATTTCAAGATGCATCCACTCAAATTCTGGGAGACACTCCACGAGAAGATGTTTCTGTCGGTCCCAAAAACATGGGGTGTAAAAAAAAGGAAATAGCAGCAATCGTCGAAGACTGTTTGAAAAGCGTATCCCTACTGCAAAAAGCTGATTATCCGGCAGAATTTCTTTCAGGAGGCGAAAAAAGAAGGCTTGCCGTAGCTTCAATTTTAGCCATGCACAAAGACATAATCATCTTTGACGAACCCTTTGCAAATCTTGACTATAACGGAGTACTCGAAGTAAACAGCCTCATAACATCTCTTCACAAACAAGGAAAGACAATCCTGCTGTTGACGCATGAATTGGAAAAATGCCTTGGTCTTGCTGATCACTTTCTCATACTCCATAAAGGAAAACTTGTGTTTGATGGATTACCGCAAGATGCCCTTTTCTTGCCACTTGAAAACTGGGGCATCCGAAATCCGTGTACTGCATACAACAAGCTTTCTGACTTGATATGGAGCAAATGACATGAACGAAACTCAGTTTTTTCACTACAAATGCAGTCCTACCATTTTACATGGTATTCCATCTTGGATAAAGATTCTCCTCATGCTGATACTGGCAGGATTATCTTTTTATGTTCCGTTGCATGCAGGATTCTGCATCTGGTTCATGATCATTCTCTTTGAATTTTTTTTATTGCACTTCTCTTTAAAAGAAATTGCAACAGATTTAAAAACGAGCATAACCTATTTCACCATGATGTATTGTGCATCTTTTTTAATGAATTTGATTGCATGTACCAATGCAAAAGAGCCAGTATCGGTACATGCAGTGCTGCATATCCTCATTCCAAACGTTACCTATAGCTTGCTGTTCATGCACTTAGGACTTTCAATGCAAATTACTTCCATATTTTACAGAACAACAAGTACCATACAGTTTAATGAAGGATTAAGCATTATTGAACGTACTGTAACAAGAAGGCAAGTTACGCCTTTTGCAGACATCGTATCCCTTACAATAACGTTCATTCCACGGTTGACCATGTTTTGGCAGCAAATTGAAAATGCATGGAAAGCCCGTGGAGGAAAAGAAAGAATTACAAAAATCGTAACGCTCTCTCCCACTCTTTTTAGGATCAGCATGCATGAAGCATATCTAAAAGCTCTTGCAAGACAAAACAGGACAGGGTATAATTTTTCTACGAAAAGCGAGGTATATATATGCGATGCCCCTCATGTGGAAAACTTGACGACAAAGTAATTGAATCACGTACAATGGCAAATGGAGAAAGCATTCGCAGAAGGCGAGAATGCTTATGCTGTGGATATAGATTTACAAGTTATGAGCGAATCGAAGAGAAACCGTTTATGGTCATAAAACGGGATGGTCGACGCCAGCCTTTTGAACGCGAAAAACTTGCAAAGGGCATTGAACGAGCCTTGGAAAAGCGTCCTGTAGCAACAAACATGATAGATCAACTTGTTGTTGAAATAGAAGATGAAGCTTACAAAATCGGCAAGTCTTCCAGAGAAATTGCAACCTCGGATATAGGTGAAATCGTTCTTAGTCGTTTGAATACAATAGACAAGGTTGCATACATTCGCTTTGCCAGCGTTTATAAGCATTTCAATAATCTTGATGAATTCATAGAGGAAGTCAATAAGGTTGGAGGAGAGCATTGAACACAATTTCTCCTCAAAATGACTTTCCTGAGTGGAGTTCCATATTTCATTTAAGTTCACAGAGCGCTGTCAAAAAAGCATTTGCTGACAATATCCTGTACATTCATGACATTGCAGGTTCATCATACTACAAGATTTCCTGGTCTTTGGAAAAACTGATTGAAAACGGTATTTCTACAAAAAATGAAATTTCAGTACGTCCTGCATCAGATTTTGCAACATTGCTTCAGCATATTGAAACAGTCATCAACCATATCCAGCAAGAATGTTCAGGCATCCAGGAAATACAGTCATTTGATACGTTTGTAGCTCCGTACATTAAAAATTCAAACCTTACAGATACAGAAATCTTTCATTTGCTGTACAATTTTATTTCTGCAATAAACATGCAGACTCAGGCAGCAAACGCTTCATGTTGCATTCATTTCGGTTTTGATTGGACATGTCCACCTCATTTACGCAATAAAAAAGCAATTCTTGGCGATTCAGAACAACAGTATACATATCGAGAATGCCAAGATGAAATGGACATCCTTAACAAGCAATTTCTTGCAGTATTGGAACGGGGTGACTGTGCGGGGCGAGGTTTTGCATACACAATTCCAGAATATGCACTTGACAACAATTACAACTGGAATGGAAAAAATACGTCAGTCCTCTGGAAGGTCACAGAAAAATATGGCTTGCCTGTCTTTAAAAAAAGAGATTCAGGACACACACCGCATGTTTCTGTAATAAAATCTGTCGCCGTGCTAAATCTGCCTTTACTGGCATATCAATCACCATCAGAGTCCATATTTTTTGAAAAACTGGACTCACTTTTTTCAGTTACAAAAGAGGCTTTTTCTGGTCGTAATTGTATCACCAGATATGCAAAGCAGTTTTTGGATTCCAAATGCCAGAATGGAGATGCTGTCATTCCTTGCGGACTACATGAATGCTGCTTGAATTTAATAAATGAAAGTATTGCAACGCCTGAAGGAAAAGCACTCGCAGAAAAAATCCTCAAGCACATACAGGACAGTACCCCGTTTGCAATTGAAAACAATTACATCAACCCCGTTCATTTTTTATTTGCCCAAAAAGACTCGGAGCTTTACGAAGGAATCAAACATTCTGGCAATGCCTTTGCCTATTACACGTGCGGAACAAGTCTTCCTGCCGACACGGAATTCGACTTGTTTACAGCTGTAAAGCATCACGAATCTTTTGCTTACATGTATGACTCGGACTCTCCTTTGAATCTTTATACTGGAAATCAGATAAAAGACTGGCAAACATGCAAAAGCATCGCTAAACGCATCATTGCACATCATGATATTCCCAGCTTTACATTCAGTCCCACTTATTCAATCTGCCTTGAACATGGACACTTTCAGGGAAATCATGCAGTATGTCCAGTCTGCAGTGCACAAACAGAACAGTATGCAAGGATAGCACACTGTTTTCAACCATTGGACAGTTTCACAGAGGCTCAGAAAGAAGAAGTTCTCAAACAAATTCCTTTAGCAACAGAAAATCAGCCTTCTCTATTTCACGATTTCATGTATGAACTGTTTACCAGCAAAAACTGCAAGAAATGTCCTCCGGTTCAACAGTACATTTCAACGAAACAAATGCAAGGAACCGAAATAAGCGTTGACACTAAAAAAGGTTTGGATATTGCTGCAGAGAGAGGTGTCTTCATGACACCAACAGTCATATTATATGTTGCGCAAAATAAGGAAGTGGCACGATTACACACTATAGACGAAATAGACGCCTTTCTGTCTTACCAAGGCATTTCTACAGGAGCATCATCCTCATCTGCATTGTTGTCGTAACCCATCTCACCGTCTGCAGGAATTTCCTTCAGTTCTTTTACAACAGGGTCTTCTTCAGGAACATCTTTACTTTCTTCAATGGAAGAAGAGGGAATATACTGTTTGCTGAATTTTAAAAGTTCCTCTTCAACAACCTTTGACTTTAATCGTGTAGACAAGTCAATCTGCTGAGAGTATACCCCCAATTCAAATGTATTTTCTTGAGAATTATCATGAACAGTCATCGATGAAAAAAAACTTTCATTCTCATTAAAAA
>JAFVDR010000067.1 GCA_017476165.1 Treponema sp.
CTTACAGGCGATTATAGCACACTCACTATTATAATGCAATATTTGTTCAAAACAAAAACAAAAAACGGGATTCTGACGCTTTTGCACAAAAGGCAATAATATGATATCATGCTGCACAAAGGACAGTTACAATGACAACATTTCAACAATTCCATGAAGAAGACCATAATACATTTCACAATGAAACAAAAGTATATTTTTCACAGTGCGAAAACAACAGAAAGCTTTCTCTATCAGAACTACTCAGATTCACTTCTGATTCAGCCGTAGAAGATTACAGGCAACGGGGACTTTCCAGTGAATTCCTAAAAGAACACGGCTTTTACATCCTGGTATCGCGTGCAGCATTCCGTTTTTTAGATCATCCCCACGAGAGCCAGAACATTTCAATCATAACATGGGAAGAAAAACCCGAACCGATACAACTTCGCAGGGGCTACAAGATTACAGACACTGATGACGGCAGAGTCCTTGTATACGGCTACAGTACGTGGCTTTTAGTAAGTCCTGAAACACGAAGAATCGTTCCCGCAAAGCTTTTTACACTGCGAAAACCTGTAGACGTTGTAACTGACAACGATTGTCCGCAGCCCGGGAAAATACTTGTTCCAGCCGAAAAGCAGCTGCTGTGCGAGCGTACGATAGGTTATTCCGACATTGATGCAAACGGGCATACAAACAATTCTAGATACGGAGCTTTCATTGCCGATGCCATTCCTCCTCAGTATCACAACAAGGAATTGTCAGACTTCAGAATCAACTATTCAAAAGAAGCCATGCTCGGTCAAAAGCTCAAAATATACGGTCACTGTGATGATACTAAAAAAAAGATTTCCGTATGCGGAGAAACAGAAGACGGAACATCTTTTGAAGCAGAACTGTTGTACAAGTAGACTGCATCCATGAATAAAAAAATCATTGCAGTCCGTACAATTCTTACAATTGCAGCACTCACAGCCATCTTCCTGCCTGCATTCATCATATCCAAACGGCAGGCAGCGAAACAGCAAGAACCATGGTACTCATACCATGAACAAGAACACAATGCAAGGATATACATGCAGAATACCAACGACACACTCTTCATTGTAGCGTGTCTTTCCATTGCAGGCATAGACTGCAGCATACACCTGAACCATTCCTGCAGTTCCGACCAGTTTTTGGACGTACAGAACATTCTGCGGCAAAACAAGGCCTCTTACACAGGCATTGTATCAGAACCAGATACAGACGGCTACCCTAATCTGACTGACTACCTGCCGCTAGTCATGTCCAGCGATGAAATGCATCAGATGTGGCAGCTGTTGCATCTGGAATAGCAGTACGATTACCGCAGCAACTGCGACAGGAACATCTCGGCAATTGTATCACACACTCCAAGGCACATCCTCCCAAACAGTTTTCAGACAGATGCATGTAACAACCCTTGCAGCAAAGTGTTTTTCTTTCAGAGGAAATTAATGCACAAGGATATAATAAGATTTTTTACCGCCATGATAGCAACATCTTTTATAAGTATTTTTTCAGTACAGGCTCAGAACAGTGATTTCAGAGTAATTCGAGTAACACCTCAGGATGAACTTCCTGCTAGCGTAACATATCCTGCCATTCAGATTCATTTTTCGCAGCCAGTCACAGAGCTGAAGGCATTGGGTATGCCACAGTCAACGAGTACTGCCGCAAGCATTGAACCGCCCCTAAAAGGTGTGTTCCGATGGTACGGTTCCAGCATCCTCAGCTTTGAAAGCGAAGAAGAAGTCATTCCTCAGAAAACATACACCGTCAAGATAAATCCAAAACTCACATCACTTACTGGAATATCCATTCAAGGCCCTCTCGAGTATACATTTCACTCAGAAGATCTAAAAATTACATCAGTGCATCCAGGCTATGAACAAGAAAAAGAACATCACTTTGTTGAACGACAGAATGTACCGATATCACTGGCAAAAGACATTGCAGTGTTTTTCAATGCACCTGTCAATGCAAACATAGTAAAAGAATATCTTTCCGTACAGGCAAAGTACGGCGACACAACACACGCATTGCACTTTTCAGCTGCACAAGAAGACAAAAGCATTGTACGCCTTACCGTTTTGGATCCAATTCCCGAAGACAGAGACATCACTGTCACCCTAAAAAAAGGTGCCATAGCTGACAAGGACTGCTGGGCATCTCAAAAAGAAACAAGAGGAACGTTTCACACACTGGTACAATTCAAGATAACCGATACAGACACGCAGCCTTCATGGTACAGCAATGAGTACGTTCTCCCAGTCATTGTATATTTCAGTTCACAACTAAAAGATGGTTCTGAAGAAGAACTTGCAAAATACGTGGAATGCAGCATCGGTTCTGAGTACAAAATAACAAAAGAAAACCTGCGCATAAGCGGAAATTCCATCACCATACATTCCCTGCCTGTCACCTATGAACAGACATATACGCTTACCATAAAGAAAGATTTTAGCGATATATATGGAAGAAAACTTGAAAACAACCATACATTCACAGTTACAACTCCAGCGGCAAAAAGTTTTGTACGCTTTCAGAACAACGGCTATGCAACGCTTGAATCTCAATTTTTGCCATTCATATCATTCAGCCATCAAAACATCAAGGCACCTGCATACTATACTATTGAGCCATTGACCGATGCAAAAGGCGGAAAACCATTAGCACAAGCTAAAACGGTAACAATGGAAACAGACTCACTCAAAAAGAACACCGTGTCATTTGAAAAGATAGACCTGCGTCCATACCTCTCGGCTACAGGTGGAGAATACAGGGGTGCCGTAAAATTTTCTGCATCCATTCCGTACGAATACAGATACCGAGACTGGAAGACAAAGGAATACAAAACAGTAACGACAACGGCAAAAAACGAACAGGTCATTCAGGTGACAGACCTTGCCGTAACGGTGCGGTACGGCTACAACAAGGCGGTCGTACTTGTTTCGAGCATAAAGACGGGGAAACCTGTTGCAAATGCACACGTAGATGCATTGCTTGTTGACCGAGGGCTTTCTTATGCCGATTGCCTCATAAACAGTCATCCTGTCATTGCAAGCGCTACAACCAATGCAAGCGGCATTGCCGAAATAGACTTTACGGAAGATCAAATACTCAAACTGACAACAGCAACCAGCCTGTGTTTTGAAGCAAAGACAGACAGCGACAGAATTCTGTACGAAATTGACAATTGGGGCAGACCTCAAAAATACAGGTACACAAATCCGCTTCCAGAATTTTACAACACACTGAAAAAACAAATGGTTGCCTTTATGTTTACAGACAGAAAGCTGTACAAACCGGGCGAAACTGTTTCATACATGATAATTGACCGCAACCTGAAAAAAGGCACGTATAGTGCAGTTCCTGCAAGTGAATCCGATGTTACCATAAAACTTGTTGGCTACACCAGAGGAAAGCAGCAAACATACGGAACAAACAAAACCAAGCTTACAAAACAGGGAAGTTGCTGGGGAACATTCACACTGCCAAGTGATTTAAATCCAGGCGATTACAGCATCATCTATTATAGAACTTGTGACGGCAATACATCCACTGAATCAATACCCATAACCGTACAGTTCTTTGAAAAACTCCGCTTTGAAGCACATTCTTTCATAGAAGAAGGAACCTACCTATACGGAGACTCGCTTTCAGCACGCATCCAAGCAAACTATCTTGGAGGAGGAAGCCTCGCAGACAGCAGCTACAGTTCCAGATGGAACTATGAAGGAACAGCATTTGTTCCAATAAAAAAGGAATACAAGGCCCTACATTTTGGCTCCATTATACACCCTTACCTCCATGGCACTCTTGAAAGAGAAAATGGGATGCTTGATGCCGATGGCACAGCTTTTGCAACACAGGCAACGAACACAATCGCTAATGCCGGCATTCCCGTACGCTACAGTGTAGAAACACAAATAACAGACAGCGGAAATCAGGCAATAAGTACAAGCTCATCTGCCATTGTCCACCCTGCACTGTTCTACATAGGCATAAGCCACGAAAAAAACGTAAAGGGATTCGCAAAAAAAGGAGATACCGTTTCCTTTGATTACGTATGCATTACACCTGACGAAGCATTTCCTGCAAAGACCTCATTGCCAAAATCTGGAGACATAATGGTAGAACTGATTCGTGAAAACTGGAAAAGAGTTCAAACGCTTGAACCTTCAGGCTATGTTTCCGTTCGCTATGAAAAAGATCTGATTGTTGAAGACACAAAACAGCAAAGATTCCTTCATCGGCAAAACCAAGCACGATAAACGTTAAGCCAAAAGAAAGCGGAGCATACATGCTTAGACTTTCATGCAAAGACGCGAAGGGAAATGCCGTAGTCACGGAAAGAAGTTTTTACGTTACAGGCAGTGGATGGTTCTTGAACAACGGAAACGACAGTCAAGAAGTACGAGTCACACCAGACAAAGAAGAATACAAGGCAGGAGAAACTGCACACATACTTACCCAGACAGAACTGCCACAAGGCACGTACCTTGTCACCATAGAAAGAGAAGGCATCCTTTCGGAAAAGACAGTAACGGTTTCAGAACCAACGAATGTCCTGGACGTAAAAATCGAGGACTCGTATGTTCCTGTCGTGTATGTATCAGTTTCCACCTACTCTACGCGTAGCAGCATAGGTGAAGAACAAACAAATGCAGACCTTCCCAAAAGCTACTACGGAGTAACAGCAATTAATGTAAATACAGAAAAAAAGACTATAGACATCAAGATAAAGACTGACAAGGACAATTATCAACCAGGTGACAAAGCAAAAATTACCCTTACAGCCACACAAAACGGGAAGCCCGTAAAGAACGCAGCAATCTCCCTAATGGCTGTAGACAGGGGAATCCTAGACTTGATAGACTACCATGTAGAAAATCCTGTTTCCTATTTTTATGACAGGAACAGATTCTACAACCGTACGAGGGGAGGAGATTCCCGTTCACTGCTCAGAATGTATGAACAGATTGAACTTGAAGAAACCGCGGAACTTGAAAAGACCATGCTCGCATCAAATAGTGTTGCAGACGCTTCAGTGCGCAAGTACAAGATGGCAGAGACTGCAGAGCCAATGATGTCTTTTGATGATGCGGGCAACAGTAGTGACATGAAAATCCGCTCAAATTTTGCTCCAACCGCAGTGTTCGAACCATACATCATGACAGACAAGAGCGGCAAAGCTACATGTACGTTCACGCTACCAGATTCCTTGACCGCATACCGCATAACGGCAGTTGCCATAGACGAGGCAGATGCATTCGGACGTGCAGAAGAAGAAATTTCCGTAAGCGAACCGCTATCGGTGCGCACAGTCTTGCCACGCATTCTTCGACTTGATGACAAAGGAGAACTGGGGGTCGTCATTTCAAACCTAACAAATAAAGCTCAAAATGTCAGCGTAACGCTAAATGTATATGACGGCATTGAAAAGACTGGTCAAAGCCAGAATAAAACTGAAATTCAAAAACTGCCAGGATCTGCAAGTCTTTCAGAAAAAAAGTCTAGCAAAAAACTCAAGGTTGCAGCAAACAAAACACAGCCTTTGATGTTCTCGATTAAAGCAGAAAAACAAGGCTGGATAACTGTAGAATTCACGGTTACGGGAACCACCATAAACGAAAAAATCCTGCTTCCTTTGTGTATAGAAAAACCGTACATATACGAAACGGTCACATTGACAGGAAGTACAGAAGACACCGCACAAGAAAAAATTCTTGTAGCTCATGACGCAGAAGACGGACGATGCAGTTTCTATGTACAGCTTGATCCAACACGCCTCGGCGTATTGCGCGAAGCAGTCGGATATGTGTTCCACTACCCGTATGGATGCATGGAACAGCGTTCTGCAGCAGTACTACCACTTGTTGCTTTTGGAGACTACATCCATGTATTTGGACTTAACAGTGAAGTCATGCACCCCAAAGGAGTTGCAGAACAGGAACTCTATACATGGGGGGCTGTTCAAAGAACAGATGGAGGATTTCCGTACTGGAAGGGTGCCAAGGAAAGCAGTCCGTATGTATCCATGCGGATTGCTGAAATTGTAGCACTTGCACAGCAAAATGGAATTCCCATAGGAAAGATAAACACAAAAGCACTTGCTTCGTACCTTGTAAAAGAAGCAGAGCATACCATGGCAGAATCAAATCAAGCATGGACACTATACAGAACCGCGTATGCACTCTATGGAGCAGCACTGCTTGACACAAATGCCGTTGCATCAAAAGATACAATGCTTGCTTCCATTGCAGAAAATGACAATGCAGACATAGAGACGCTGGAACTTGCAGCACTTGCATACCTTGCCATTGGAAAAAAGAAGCAGGCAGAACACCTGTCAGAAAAGATTATTTCATATACAAGAATGACAGCACGGGGGATAGACATTTCGCAAAAGTTCAAAAACCACTACTGGTGTTTCTTAAACGATGACTCAGAACGGTATGCACTGTTACTGCAACTGTTTACAAATCTACAGGACGA
>JAFVDR010000068.1 GCA_017476165.1 Treponema sp.
AAGTCGATGCAGCAATTAAAGCAGTCCATGCAGAAGAAGTTGCAAGCAAGGACTTTAACATGATAAGCGACGGTCAAAGGCAAAGGATTATGCTTGCACGTGCCATTTGCCAGAATACGCCAATAATTGTTCTTGATGAACCTACATCATTTCTTGACATGCATTACAAACTGGACATTCTAAAAACAATATGGCATCTTGCACGTAACAAGAACAAATCCATAATAATGGCTCTTCATGAACTTGATCTTGTAAAAGCCATTTCCGACAGCATAATCTGCATTGGTAATGGTCACATTGTAAAAACAGGCTCACCGAATGAAATTTTCTCTGGAAATTTCATTCAGCAGCTCTACGGCATTGAGGATGATGAATTTGACACTTCCACAGGAAGCTTATTTTTAAGGCTTGATACTCAAAAATAAGCTCTGTAATGCACGTTATGTTTCCTATGAAGAGGAAATATTTGCCGTGTTGTTGGAAAATTCAGCTATGCCCTATGCAATCTGTTGAAGAGAATTAAAAATCTTATCCCCCGAAGACGAAACACCTGCATTTCCATCAGAAGATGCCATAATGCTTCCAAAGCCTCTTTCAAGAGACTTTGCATTCTCACAGCTGGCATCAATCTGTCTGGTTCCTTTCTCACTGTCTAGAATGAGACTGTCAGATGCCTGCTGAGTCTCGTTGATGACATGCTTGATTTCATTGATGCTGTCAATGATACTATCTGACAGGCGGCGAATTTCCGTTGCAACAATATGGAAGTTCTTGCCTGCTTCTCCAGAACTGGCAGCTTCAAGCTCTGCATTAAATGCAATGATTTTAGTCTGATCAGCAACACTGTTGATTATTCCCACGCACTCCCGTCCAAAATGTTTAAGCGAAAGAAAAGGCAGTCTGAAGCCTCTCAAAGTCTAAAACGGGGCGTTTCGGTATTTTGCCATGCATCCAAAGAGCCATGTCAATCCGCGCAAACATGTTGACCTTCATCATGTCAACGAAGTGCGTGAAGCGGAGACTGACAACCTCATGTTTCTTTTTAAGAAGCATGAACAAGACATAGGCAATCATTGCTATGTAGATTTGAGTAAAAACTGCATTTTCGGACTTGCCGTAGAACTTTTTTATATGGAGGTTTTGCTTCACGGCCTTGAAGAACAACTCGACTTTCCATCTTTTTTTATAAAGTGAGGCAATAAATTTTGCGGAATGCTTTTTCATGTTCGTAAGGATTACAATCGTCTTTCCTGCCTCAGGATCCGTGGACTCTATAATCCTCAGTTCATCAGGGCATTCCTTTGATGTCTTCTCTCCGGTGAATTTTATTATTCTGTCAAAGCCGATGTTCTCGTCAGTGACAGGATTGTCGCGGACTATCTCATACTGGACGTTGCTCTTCATCCTTGTGACGAACTCAATGCCGGCGCAGCACATCCTGTGGAACTCGGAAGCATTGAAGTAGCCTCTGTCCATCGCGACCCGCTCACCCTTCTTCAAGTTCATGTCCTCCATGGTGTTGTTCTCATGTTCTTTTGCGTTTGTGATGAAGAAATATGTCGGACACTCATCACCGATACTGTACTGAACGTGAATTTTTATCCCGGCCTTCGTCTCCCGGAACTCTGCCCATGAATAGTCATCCTTGTTGAAACTGATTGTCGTTGCATCGACCGCAAAAAGGTTCTTCCGCAGCTTCCGCCTCCCTCCCGAAGTCAGTTCTGAGGAGAGCATTGAAAAAAGATCGTAGAAGATTGAGCTGTCCCTCGTGTTGTTTGCGTATGAGATGGAACTTCTTTTTATTTTCCTGTCAAGCCCAAGATGATAGGATGAGTTTTCGTTCCTGACAAAAGTTTCCTCGATGCTGCGAAGCCCGCCTGCATCTGTTATTTGCGCATAGAGCATTGCTATAAACTGCATCCATGAGGCATTCCCGTTGCAGAATTTGTCCGATTTATGGCTTTTTACGAGAGAGTCAAATCGAGGTCTCCCGACCAGTTCTAGCATTTGTCCGAATAATGTGTTATACTTGTTCATGTCTGCGAATCCTTATGTGGTGTGGTTTTGTTTCTTATTGAATTATACCACGGTTCGCAGATTTTAAAAAGCACTTTTTAACATTTTGGACAGGAATGTCGGAATTACAACCGTTGAATTTGGCGAAAGCTCCACGCAAACAAAGTTTGCACGTTCTCGATTCCGTTCACATGGCATTTCCCCCTTGCGAATTCGTTTTCACTATGGAAAACACGGTAGTGGTCGTAGCCGTTGAGAATCAAGCCGTCATAAGCCTTCCAGCAGTCAGAATGAAGCGTCGAGCCTTCAAGCACAAGTCCTTGTATTATAGGCATTAAGCTCTCTTTTGAGCAGACAGGGACAATCCGGACGATGACTTTCCCGCCTCGTTTTAGAAGACCAAAAACCGGAGTTTTACCTGCCGCTCCGCGCCCCCGTTTTCCACGGACCCGATGAGCGCCAAAATAAGATTCATCAACCTCAAATTCCCCGCTCTCTGTCCTTGTTTCCGCAAGGACTTGAAGCATTATTTTATGGCGGAAATCGTTGTACCAGATGTTCACCGTGTTGCGATTTACGCCAACAATACCTTTCGTCAAGAGATGCTAGTCAAGAGCCAACTTTTTTCTATTGCAATCCCAGCCCCTCACGCCCGGCTCACAAAAAACGAGGACGCATATTATTTTAGCTCGAAGCTCATCATCGTTATGTCGTCAAATTGCTCCGCACCGATAGCAAAAGAATCGATTGCGCGGCGGATTTCCAAAAGCGTATCAGGCGCACTTTTTCCTCTCGTGCCATTCATAGCCGACAAAAGCCTCTCGTCGCCGAAAAGTTCTTCGTTTTTGTTCGTCGCTTCGGTAACTCCGTCTGTGTAAATAAAAATTCTCTCCCCTCTTTCTAACGTAACTGAATATTCTTTGTACTGTACATTTTCCATTCCGCCAAGTACAAAGCCAGGCTTTTCTTTTAGAAACTCAAACGAATCAGAATCCTTTTTGAAAATCACAGGAAAGGGATGACCTGCATTAACAAAACGCAATTCGCGCGTAGAAAAACAAAAAATGCCGAACCAACACGTAAC
>JAFVDR010000069.1 GCA_017476165.1 Treponema sp.
AATGAACTTCTTTCGCTCCAGCCCTGCGCAAAATCTGCACCAAACGACGGCTTGTTGTGCCCCGAACAATAGAATCGTCTATTACGACAACTCTTTTTCCTTCTACAACAGAACGAACTGCATTCAATTTTACAAACACAAGGTTTTCCCTCTCCTTCTGTGTTGGCGCAATAAATGTACGTCCAATATACTTGTTCTTTATAATGCCCATGGCATAAGGAATATGGGCTTCTTCAGCAAAACCTTGTGCAGCACTCAACCCAGAATCAGGAACACCAACGACAACATCGGCAGGAACGAAACTTTCGCGTGCAAGACACGCACCCATGCGGATTCGCGCCTCTGTTACCGGAATGCCGTCAATTACGCTGTCAGGGCGCGCAAAGTAAATGTATTCAAACACACAGGTACGCTTTGACGTGCGCTCCCCGAATTCAAAAGACAAAACACCGTCTTCATTGATAATGACGATTTCACCAGGCTGAATGTCACGGACAAATGTACCGTTCACGGCATCGATGGCACAGCTTTCACTGGCAAGAATCCATCCTCCTTCTACCGTTCCCAGACAGAGCGGACGAATTCCGTTAGGGTCTCTTGCACCAATCAGACACTTTTCAGTCATGACAACAAGGGCAAAAGACCCCTTTATCATCTGTATGGTATCCGTCAATGCCCTTTCCAAGCCTTTTTTATATGATTTTGCAATGAGTTTTACAATTACTTCCGTATCACTGGTAGATGCAAACGTGCTTCCCGTTTCTGCCAGCATCTCGCGCAACTGGTCATAGTTTATCAGCTGCCCGTTATGGGCAACAGCAATTCCGCCCAGCTTAGACTTCTGAACAAGAGGCTGGGCATTATCCAAAGTTGCACTTCCGGCAGTGGCATAGCGGACATGACCGCAGGCAATGGAACCTTTCAACGAAGCAAGCTGCTCAACATTGAACACCTCGGCAGTCGTTCCCATACCCTTATGAACGTTAATGGAAGTACCGTCACTTACAGCAATTCCAGCACTGTCCTGTCCACGGTGCTGAAGAGAACACAGCCCGTAATAGGTCTGAGATGCAGCATTGAATTCTCCGCTTGTCTGGTTTTTCTTCAAAAAAATACCGACAACACCACATTCATCACGAAGCTTGTCTTCTTCATCTTCAAAAATGTCTACACAGCCTTCATACATAGTTTTTTCCTTTTTAAGGATTCTACAAATCAATTCCAGAACCGCCGTTGGCTTCTGCATCGGCAGTCATTTTTTTACGGAAATCAAAGAGTCTTTTCTGTATGTCTGGATATTTTATGCCAAGAATTTCAAGGGCAAGGTATGCCGCATTTTTTGCATTGCCGATTCCAACAGTTGCAACAGGTATCTGAGGCGGCATCTGTACAATGGAAAGAAGTGCATCCATTCCTGCAAGTCCGTTGGATTTTCCAGGATTAATGCATTCAAGCGGAACTCCGATTACGGGAACAACCGTGCGGCTGGCAATGACACCCGGCAGAGCAGCACTCAAACCAGCTCCTGCAATAATGACATCACAGCCTTCTGTTTCTACAGTCTTAATTGTCTTTACAAGGAGGTCACCTGCGCGGTGGGCAGAAATGACATATGCTTTATAGTCCACGCCGAATTCCTTAAGGACATCGGCAGCCTTTTTCATAGTTTCGGAATCAGATTTAGAACCCAAAAAGATTGCAACTTTCATAA
>JAFVDR010000070.1 GCA_017476165.1 Treponema sp.
TCCCTTAGAATCTCTCTTACAAGCAAAATGCTTATGATGGTTCTTGCCGTCGTTTTGCTTGCGGATATTGCGATAGGAATTGTCGCATTGAACGTATCGTCAAAGAATCTATCGGATAGCATTTACAGTAATCTTTCTGCCATGTCAGAAGATACGGTGCATCAGATTGTCGCCACAAACGACAAGCAGCTGACAGCCCTTCACTTTCTTGCCGAACTGGAATTCATAAAGGATGAAAAACTGTCCCTGGAGGAAAAGAGCCGTCAGTTTTCGGGCATCGTCTCGTCTTTGGGCGGAAAGTATGAGAACGTTGCCTTTTACGATAAGGATGGCAACGCCATTACGTCAGACGGGCGCACCGTAAACATGAAGGAACGTCCCTATTTTACGCAGGCAATGGCTGGACAGGACTATATTTCCGATCCTCTGTTCAGCCCCATTACAAACGGCATTCTTCAGACATACAGCGTTCCTGTCTACGGCAAGAACAGGACGACCATCGGCGTTATTGTCATGCTTGTAAAGGACAATGCCCTGAATGACATCATAAAGGACGTTGATCTTGGTCTTGGAATGCATCCGTCAGTCATCAACCGCAAAACGAAAACCACTGTTGCAAACGTAAACGACAATACCGATGAAACTGCATACGATGGAAAACTCGATGATTCTCAGGGGCTTGGACTTATCCTGAACCACATTTTTGATGGCAGGGAAGGCATTGAAGACTTTGTTGACCCTAACATCCACGAGCACCTGATTGTCTCTTACAGGAAAGTGCCAAAGACTGACTGGACGCTGTTTGCCGTTGCTCCGTACAACTATCATTTTTCTGGTCACCACGCACTGAGAAACGGCATTAGCGTTGCCGTTGTCATAACGGCAGTTCTTTCGCTTCTTGTAACGGCACTGCTCGTGACACTGCTGTTCAAGCCGCTTAAAGTGCTCAAAGGTTCCATATCCACCATTGCAAGCGGCAATGCAGACTTGACCCAGCGCATTCCGTCTGCAACGAACGATGAAATTGGAGATGTCGTAAACGGATTCAATACGTTTGTCGGAAACCTTCAGAACATCATCAAGAGCATCCAGGTCTCAAAAGGCTCTCTGAGCATAGCGGGCGAAGACATGAAGGCTTCGGCACAGGATACGGCTGCTGCAATCACGCAGATTATTGCAAACATTGAAAGCGTACACCAGCAGATTGTCAGCCAGAGTGCCAGTGTAGAAGAGACTGCCGGTGCCGTAAATGAGATTGCATCCAACATAGAATCTCTGGAACACATGATAGAAAACCAGTCGGCCGGCGTGTCACAGGCTTCGGCTGCAGTAGAACAGATGATTGGAAACATTTCGTCGGTCAACCAGTCGGTAGACAAGATGGCTTCGTCGTTCGACTCTCTCAGAACTGACGCTCAGTCTGGATTTGACCAGCAGCAGGACATGAACGAGCGCATTCAGCAGATTGAACAGCAGTCTGCCATGCTGCAGGATGCCAATGCCGCTATCAGTGCCATTGCCGAGCAGACAAACCTGCTTGCCATGAATGCGGCAATTGAAGCTGCCCATGCTGGCGAAGCCGGAAAGGGATTCAGCGTTGTTGCCGATGAAATCCGCAAGCTGTCTGAAACTTCGGCTGTTCAGTCAAAGACTATCGGTGAACAGCTGAACAACATCAAGGATTCCATTCAGGATGTTGTCGTTGCTTCTGCCAAGTCAAGCAAGGCGTTCGAGTCTGTGTCCCATAAGATTCTTGATACTGACCAGCTTGTCATGCAGATAAAGTCTGCCATGGAAGAGCAGAATGCAGGTTCTCGTCAGATAAGCGATGCCTTGCATGCAATGAACGACAGCACCATAGAGGTTCGCAACGCCTCTGCCGAAATGGCAAATGGAAACAAGGCAATCTTGAACGAAGTGACCGTCCTGCAGAATGCTACCGATGTCATGAAAAACAGCATGAACGAAATGAGCAGTGGGGCACGCAAAATTAACGAAACGGGTGCGGCTCTGGGCGACATTGCTACTCAGGTTACGGATTCCATTGTGGCAATCGGTGATCAGATAGATCAGTTCAAGGTGTAAGATACCGTAATCGGCACCTCGAAGACGGGTTTAGTCAACAAAGGTTGTGTTTTCGAGGTTGCTACAATTGCAAATATTCCTCTTATAGCTTATACTAATATGGACGCTGGATTTGCAGGAAGAATTTTTTCTGTCAAATCTGTTAGCTATGGAGGAAAAAATGTCATCTGCAATGATTCAGCAGGTTATAGCCTTTACGATTTATCTGGGGCTGATGATTTATATAGGAATTAGATGGATGAGCAAGAACAACAGCTCAGAAGACTTTTTCCTTGGCGGACGCAACATGGGGCCGTGGACAACAGCACTTTCTGCTGAAGCAAGCGACATGTCTGGATGGCTCTTGATGGGACTTCCTGGTGTTGCTTATCTTGGTGGCCTCAAAGAAGCATTTTGGACAGCCCTCGGGCTTGAAATCGGAACATACCTTAACTGGCTGATTGTTGCAAAGCCGTTGCGCAAGTATTCCATTGCATGCGGCAATTCCATTACCATTCCAGAGTTTTTGACAAATCGTTTTAAAGACAGAAAAAGAATCATTTCGTTAATTTCTACCATATTCATCGTGTTATTCTTTGTCATCTATACGGCATCGGGATTCGTTGCCTGTGCAAAGCTGCTCAATACGGTGTTCGATATGCCGTACATCTGCGGTCTGGTCATCGGCATGGTCGTTATCCTGCTGTATACGTTGCTTGGCGGATTCAGTGCCGTGTGTACGACAGACTTTATTCAGGGAACGCTCATGTTCATTGTGCTGATTGTGACAATCATAATCATGATGCTGACGCTTGGCGGCCCTGCAAATGCCGTAAGCAAAGTGCAGGAATTCAGTGCACGTGCCATTTCCGGTGAGTTCGGCGACATAATGAGGGAAAAATTTTCCCACAACAAGTCCTACGACTTTATGTCCATTGTTTCGGCCCTTGCTTGGGGGCTTGGTTACTTTGGAATGCCGCACATTCTGGTGCGCTTTATGGGCATCCGCAGCAACAAGGAAATTGCCCTTTCTCGCCGCATTGCAATCATTTGGGTAACCATAGCATTCGTTGGTGCTGTTGGAGTCGGTTCTTTTGCATCCGTGTATCTTTCTCCAATGCTTTCTGCCGCAGAAAACGAAAGCGTCATAATCAAGGCAATCATGCAGACCTATCCGGCATTCCTTGGCGGCATTTTCCTGTGTGCAATCCTTGCGGCAGCCATGTCAACTGCTGACTCTCAGCTTCTTGTTGCTGCCAGTGCATTTACCGAAGACTTTTGCCAGACGCTGCTTAAAAAGAAATTTGATGCCAAGACTACCGTTTTTGTCAGCCGCGTAACGGTTTTTGCCATAGCTATCGTTGCATTCCTGCTGTCGCTCAACGAAGACAGCTCCATATTCGGCCTTGTAAGCTATGCATGGGCAGGATTTGGAAGCACGTTCGGTCCGCTCATTCTGCTTGCGCTTTTCTGGCGCAATGCAACGGCAAAGGGTGCAATTGCGGGGCTTGCTGCCGGTGGCATCACTGTTATTGTCTGGCACAATCTGAAAGGCGGCATCTTCAATGTATACGAAATTCTGCCGGGATTTATTATGTGCCTGGTATTTGCAATACTGGTAAGCATTTTGGACAAGAACAAAGATTCCGAAATGCTTGCTGACTTTGACAAGTACAAGGCAACTGTGGACTGATTTACTGTTGACAGGAGTTTCTAAATGAACAGAAAGATATTGTTTGTATGTGAGGGAAAAAATTTCTTGGTTTCTTCAATGATAAAGTCCCTTGAAGACGCTCAGTTTGAGGTGCTTCAGGTGCAGCCGGATCTTGTAGAGATTCAGCTCATTGAAAAGAAACCTGACATTTTCATTGTTTACCTTGAAGGCGACATCAACAGTTTTGAAGGAACGCTGAAATATCTGAAAAAGCTTGTCACCGAAGAAGGCAAAGACAGGGTGCTGTATTTCATTGGAACTCCTATAGAACTTTCTGTTGCCCATGAAATTGTTCCAAAAGCTGTGGTAACAGCATCATTTACGCGCCCTGTGAACATGAAGGACATCATCTTAAAGCTGAACAACCTGATTATTGATGAAGACGAGTACTTTGGACGCAAACGGATCCTTGTTGTTGACGATGACGGCATGATGCTCAGGACAATGAACAACTGGCTGAGCGGAAAATACGAAGTGTACATGGCAAATTCCGGCATCAATGCAATTTCTTTCCTTGCAAACAATAAGGCGGACTTGATTCTGCTGGACTACGAAATGCCGGGTGCTTCGGGGCTGCAAGTGTTCGAGATGTTCAAGAGCAGCGAAAACACAAAAGACATTCCCGTCATATTCCTTACCTCAAAGGATGACAAGGATACTGTCATGAAGGTGCTTGCTGCAAAGCCGGAAAAATACCTGGTGAAGACGATGGAAAAGGAAGAGCTGGTAAGGAGCATAGACAATTTCTTTAAGGGCAAATAAAAGGCACCCCGAAAAATTCGTCATCGGCGATTTTTCGAGTGTTACGGCTTTTCCCAATAAAAAAGGGCTGGTTCGGCGCATGAAAGGAAATGCTTTCTGCGTGCTTGAACCAGCCTTTTTTTGTCTAGAGAGAGCGAATCTTTTCGCGCAGTCCGAGTATCCGGGAAGGCGAAACAGAAAGCTCGTCTATGCCCATCTCGACAAACTGCTGTGTCAGGTCAAGGTCTGCTCCCAGTTCTCCGCAAATGCCAACCCAGCAGCCGTGCTTGTGGCCGTTTTCGACCGTCATCTTTATTTCCTTGAGGATGGCAGGGTGGTGGGCATCAAAGAATTGCTCCAGCTTGGCGTTCTGGCGGTCAATTGCCAGCGTGTATTGCGTCAGGTCGTTTGTTCCGATTGAGAAAAAGTCTACTTCCTGGGCAAGCTCTTCGCTCATCATGACGGCTGCCGGCGTTTCAATCATGATTCCCTGCTCTACATTGCCGTAGGGAATGTTTTCTTTGTTCAGGGAATAGCAGACATCTGCGGAAATCTTCTTGATTCTGCGCACTTCGTCTACAGAAATAATCATGGGGTACATGATTGCAAGGTTGCCGAATGCCGATGCACGGTAGATGGCGCGCAGCTGCGTCTTGAACAAATCGGGGCGGTCAAGGCAGATTCGGATTGCGCGGAATCCCATGGCAGGGTTTTCTTCGCTTTCAAGCTTGAAATAGTCGGCCTGCTTGTCGGCACCGATGTCGAGCGTGCGGATGATGACCTTTTTGCCCTTCATTTTCCGTGCAACATTCTTGTACGCTACAAACTGCTCTTCTTCTGTAGGATAGGTATGGCGGCCAAGGTACAAGAATTCGCTCCTGAAAAGACCGATGCCCTCTGCATCGTTTTCAATGGCGGCATCTGCATCGGCAACAGAACCGATGTTTGCATAGACGTTAATCTTTCTGCCCGATTTTGTCACTGATTCCTGCCCCTTCAGCTGCTGCAAGAGTTCCAGTTTGGCAAGGCTTTCCTTGCGCAGCTGCTCCTTCTGTGCAAGCGTTTCTTCGTCCGGCTCAATGATGAGCTCCCCTGCAAAGCCGTCTACTACGGCAAGCTTTCCGTTCCAGTCATCGTCAATGATAACGCCTGCAAGGGCGGGAATGTTCATTGTGCGGGCAAGGATTGCCGTGTGTGACTGCGAGGAGCCGTATTTAGTTACGAATGCAAGCACCTTGGACTTGTCCAGCGACACCGTTTCGGCAGGAGTCAAGTCGTCTGCGCACAGAATCTGGTTTTCGTCGCTTTCCATGCTGTCATCGCGACCTCCGCACAAAACGGTAACGATTCGGCGGGCAACGTCCTTGATGTCGGCAGAGCGGGCCTTCATGTACTCGTCTTCCATCTGGGCGAAAATCTGGCTTATCTGCTCGCCGCTCTGGAACGTGGCGTACTCTGCATTCGCCTTCTCATCGCGTATATATGAATAAACGCTGTCGGTAAAATCATCGTCGCCAGCCATCATGGACTGTACGTCAAAAATGGAAGCGGCCTCCTGTCCAATTTCCTTTACGGCTTTCTGAAAGATTCTTTGGAGCTGCTGGACGGCTGTGTCGCGGGCTTTGTTGTATCGTTCTATTTCAGCCTCTACATCGGTAATGGGATGGAGAGCCGTGTCGTAAACGGCTTTCTTGAAAATGGAGATTTTGCCAATGGCAATTCCCTTGTACATTGATTTTCCATTATATCGTTTCATAATTCCATGATACTCCCCAAATTGAGTACCTGTCAAATAATTTTTGACCGACTTTGAGTAGAAATGACAGATTTTTCAAAAAAATGTGCAAATTTTGAAAGATTTTGATTGACTTTGAATGATTGTGGCTTTACACTTTAGATTATCAGGAGGTTTCCAGTGCTATCCGAAGAACGGCAGAACAGAATTGTGCAGCTTGTCAATGAAAACAAAAGCATGACCATACAGATGCTTATGAAAATGCTCGATGCCTCGGAGTCAACAATACGCAGGGATTTAAGTGATTTGGATGCAAAAGGCATTGTTGAAAAGGTCTACGGTGGTGCCATTGCAAAAGACATTACATTTTCTGGCAAAGACGAAAGCGTCAAGCTCAGGAAGGAACATAATAAAGAAGAAAAATTCATCATTGCCAGATATGCAGCTTCGCTCATAGACGATGATGACTTTGTGTACCTTGATGCAGGCACGACTACCGAAATGATGATTCCGTTCATTACGGCGAAAAAGGCAGTCTTCGTAACGAACGGTTTTTCCCATGCACGAAAGCTGTCGGAAGCAGGATTCCTTACCTATATTCTTGGGGGCGAAATAAAGTTCCCCACCGAAGCGGTTGTCGGTGAAGAAGCGATACTGACGCTGTTCAAGTATCACTTTACAAAGGGGTTCTGGGGAACAAACGGCATCAGCATGTCCAGCGGATTCAGCACCCCGGACGTAAAGGAAGCCATGGTCAAGCAGATGTCCATGGACAGAACCAGAAAAAGGTATGTACTGGGCGATTCGAGCAAGTTTTCTCAGATTTCTTGCGTGACGTTTGCCGAGTTTACGGCGGCAACCATCATTACGTCTACGCTGGGTACAGATTCAGAAGCGTATAGAACATACAGCAATGTTGTGGAGGTAAAAAAATGATTTATACATTGACAGCAAATCCGTCACTGGACTACATAGTTGATGTTGCAGATTTTAAAATCGGCTCTGTAAACAGAACGACAAACGAAACGATTTTTCCCGGCGGAAAGGGCATAAACGTTTCAATCGTGCTCCAGAACCTTGGCATCAAAAACAAGGCCCTGGGCTTTACGGCCGGTTTTACGGGAACTGAAATTGAGGCAATGCTGGAAAAAAAGGGCGTTGCAACTGATTTTATCCGCGTGCAAAAGGGAATCTCGCGCATAAACGTAAAGCTCCGCTCTGGAAAAGAATCGGAAATCAACGGCATTGGTCCTGCAATCCAAAAGTCAGATGTAGACGAACTGCTCAAAAAGCTTGACGTGCTGCAGGCCGATGACACGCTTGTGCTTGCGGGCAGCATTCCGTCAGTGCTTCCGCAGACGTTTTACAGCGACATTATGGCATACCTTGCCGCTCGGAACGTTCGATTTGTGGTTGATGCTACCCGTGACCTGCTGAAAAAATCGCTTGAATACAAGCCGTTCATGGTAAAGCCGAACAACCATGAACTGGGCGAAATCTTTGGCGTTGAACTGACCACGCGCGAACAAGTCATTCCCTATGCGCTGAAATTCAAGGAAATGGGCGCACAGAATGTACTTGTTTCCATGGCGGCAAAGGGAGCCGTGCTTGCAGCGGCAGACGGCACCGTATATCAGGGCGATGCTCCGGAATGCGTGCTTGTCAATTCCGTTGGAGCAGGAGACTCCATGGTGGCAGGCTTTATTGCAGGATACGAACAGACTGGCTCGTATAAGGAAGCATTAAAGATGGGGCTGTGCACGGGAACGGCAAGTGCTGCATCCGAAGAGCTGGCCACGAAAGAAGCCGTTGAAAAAATCAAACAGGAATACACAGGTCTTCTTTGAAAACCTGATGAAATAGGGCAAGCCTAAAAAATTGCTTTTTGCGAGAAATCGCCAAGGACGATTTTTTAGAGTTTACTTAATATTAGAAAGTCTTTTAGGATTCTGTTCCTGGCTTTCGCAAAAAAGTTTCCGCGATTAGGAGGAAAAGTATGAGAATTAAAGATTTGTTAGATCCGAAGAGCATCTGCTTGAACGGAACGGCAAAGGACAAGGCGGACGCAATTAACCAGATGGTCAGCCTTATGGCGAAAAGCGGCAGCATTTCAGATGTTGAAGTGTATCACAAGGGTGTTCTTGCTCGGGAAGAAGAAAGTACTACAGCAGTGGGAGAAGGTGTTGCGATTCCTCACTGCAAGAGCAGCAGCGTGCTGCGCCCAGCCCTTGCAGCTATGACAGTTCCTGCTGGTGTTGACTATGATGCTCCTGATGGAGAAAAAGTAAAGGTAATCTTCCTTATTGCGGCTCCAAATACAAAAGACAATGTTCATGTTGACGTGCTGAGCAAGCTTTCTGTTTTGCTCCTGGACGAAAACTTTACAAAGGACCTGCTCAAGGCCGACAGCGTTGAAAAATTCCTTGCCGTAGTTGATGATGCGGAAACAAAAAAGGATGCACAGGATGCAAAGGGAAGCAGCATTTCCGGCTATCCTGAGATTCTTGCCGTTACAGCTTGTCCAACGGGAATTGCCCATACCTACATGGCAGAGGAAAACCTTAAGAAAGCTGCCGAAAAGGCAGGTTCAACAATCAAGATTGAAACTCGCGGTTCCTCCGGTACAAAGAATGAGCTTACAGCAGATGAAATTGCACATGCAAAGGCAATTATCGTTGCCGTAGACGTCAATGTTCCGATGGGACGCTTTAACGGACGCAAAGTCATCCGCTGCCGTGTTTCTGACGGCATCAACAAGAGCGATGAGCTTGTGTCAAAGGCATTGAACGGCACGGCTCCTGTCTATTCTGCAGGCAGCGATGCTTCGGACAGCAGTTCTGAGCAGAAGAGCGGCGGTTCAGTATACAAGCACCTGATGACGGGTGTTTCACACATGATTCCGTTCGTTGTCGGCGGCGGAATCCTGATTGCCCTCGCATTCCTTTTTGACGGCATTTACTGCAAGTCTAACGGAATCACTCCTGACGGAACCTTTGGTTCCATGCTGCCTATTTCGGCTTTCCTGAAAGGCAAGGTCGGTGGCGTTGCCTTTGGATTCATGCTTCCTGTTCTTGCAGGCTTTATTGCATTCAGCATTGCTGACCGTCCTGGCCTTGCACTGGGATTCCTTGGCGGTGCAATGGCTGCAAACGGAACTTCTGGATTCCTTGGCGCACTTGTTGCAGGTTTCTTTGCCGGATACACCGTGCTTGCCCTGAAAAAGGCATTTGCCGGTCTTCCAAAGAGCCTTGACGGAATCAAGCCTGTCCTTATCTATCCGCTTATCGGAATGCTCATTGTCGGTCTTGGCATGAACTTTATCATTGAACCTGTTGTCGGTGCAATCAACCACTGGCTCAATGCAGGACTCAACCAGATTAGCGGAACGAGTGCCGTTCTTCTCGGTTTGATTCTTGGCGGCATGATGGCTGTAGACATGGGTGGTCCTGTAAACAAGGCAGCCTACGTTTTTGCAACAGGAATGCTTGCAGAAGGTCATTACAACATCATGGCTGCCGTTATGGTTGGCGGCATGGTTCCTCCGATTGCCATTGCTCTTGCAACAATCATCTTTAAGAACAAGTTTACTGCCGAAGAACGCAAGGCTGGTCCTGTAAACTTTGTCATGGGCTTTGCATTCATTACCGAAGGAGCAATTCCGTATGCAGCAGCAGACCCTGGAAGAGTCTTGCCTTCTTGCATCGTAGGAAGTGCCGTTGCAGGTGCCCTTTCAATGGCATTCAAGTGTACGCTCATGGCACCTCACGGAGGAGTGTTTGTATTCCCTGTTGTAGGCAATCCATTTGCATATATCATTGCCCTGCTCGTTGGCTCTGCAGTCAGCTGCCTTATGCTCGGCGTGCTCAAAAAGAACGTTTCAGAAAGGAGCTGATTGCATGAAGCAGTTTACTTACACGGTTACAGACAAGCTGGGCATTCATGCTCGCCCTGCGGGGGACTTGGTAAAGGTTGCAAAGGAATATAATTCAACCATAAAGATTTCCTGCAACGGCAAAACGGTGGATGCCAAGCGTCTGATTGCACTGATGAGCCTTGGGGCAAAGCAGAATCATGTCGTTACGGTAGAAGTCGAGGGCGATGATGAAAATGCCGCAGCAGAAAAGCTGGAGGCATTCTTCAAGGAAAACCTGTAAAAGACTTGGCAACCTCTAAAAACAGAAGTTTTTAGAGGCTTTCACATACAAATAGAATGGGATATCTCGGAAGTTCATGGCATTGTGGGCATTGAGCCTGAAGGTTTTGACAGGCTCAACCACTGACTTGTATGCTTCCCGGATATCCCTTTTTTTGTCTTTATTCCATAAAAGATATAGAAGTTTTCTTTGCATTATCTTATAAAGAGGTTTATACTTATAGACTATGGATGTTTCTGTTATTAACCCTTTTCTTAGCGCTTGCGAAGATGCATTTGCAACTATGTTTAATATCATTCCTCAGCATAAAGAGCCGTACTTGCTGAACCCTACTGCTACCCACATGTGGGAAATTTCGGGACTTGTGCTTGTTTCTGGTGATGAAATTGGAATCGTTGTGTTCCGCTTGCATCGCAGGCTTGCTGAAAAACTATTGGAGCTTTCGGACATGTCCGTGGACAATCCCGAAGAAATGGAAGAGATGGAAAAGGGCCTTGTCAGTGAATTTACAAACATCATTACAGGTAATGCCGTATCTTCCATGTCAGGCAAGAACATTAACGTGTCCGCTCCAGATGTTCGTGCCGGCAAAAATCATGAAATTCCGTGGCCACGCTCTGCACGAATTCTGGGAGTTCCGTTTTACACCAAAGAAGGCATATTTGAAGTAGACATCTGCTTTCGGGGCATGTAACGGCTCCTTTTTTAGAGGCTTTTTTTCATAATTCCTAACGTTCATCCCTAAAAATCGACGTTTATCCCAGTTTTGTTGCGCTCTTAAAAAAAGTGTGCTATAAAACAAGGAAGGTAGAATCGAAAAAAAGGAGCGTGGTTATGGAAAAAACATTACAACTTGCATTAAGAATTGGGGGGGGTGCTCCCAAAAAAGAAAAGATAAATCGGCACTGTTGTGCCTTTTTTGTGTATTGCTTATTCTCGGCATATTTTTACTTTCTTCCTGTGCAGGAGGAGCGAGCGGTGGAGGCTCTGATGAAGCACAGGCTTCCCAGACATCCATTTCTGTAAGCTTGCCCCAGACGCAGGTTGCAACGGGGCGCAGCGTCAAATATGAAAAATCGGACATAGCAACGTTTACCGTTACCATAAATTCAGGCTCATTCAACAGCACCAAGAGTGCCGATGCAGGGCAGACCATTACCTTTTCGAGCATTCCCGTGGGAACATACAGCGTTGTTGCCTACGGCAAAAAATCTGACGGCACGCCTGCTGCCCGCGGAACTGCAACCGTCACTGTCGTTGCCGGCGAAAACTCTGTTGCAACCGTAACGCTTTCTCGACTTTACCATCATACCGTATCGTTTTTCGTAAACGACACTCCTTATGGCACTGCACAGGAAATTACCGACGGCTATACAGCTTCAAAACCCACTGATCCGGAACTTGCAGGCCATGCCTTTTCTTTTTGGGCAAAAGGCAGTCCCGACAGCACGACTCCATTTTCTTTCAGTTCTGAAATAACGGAAGACACAGACTTGTATGCAGTGTTTGACATTGAAACATATAGCGTTACCTACGTGTCGGAAGTTCAGTCCGTGCCAAGCGACAGCTATACCGTTGAAACGGGGCTTTCCGCCTTGCCGACTCCGACAAAGACTGGCTATACATTTGCCGGTTGGTATGAAGATGCTGCATTTACGACAGCGGCAGGTACGTCCATTCCTGCTGGTTCAACTGGAAACAAGACGTTCTATGCAAAATGGACGGTTTCGGGCTTTACTGGCACTGTCGATGAATTCTTAAACGAATCTTTTGGCACGACTAGTTCCAAGACAAATCCTTATGTGGTAGTGCTTACGGATGTCACTGACAACAATATCGCTCAAATAGGTCAGAAACTATTGGGCGGCACCATGAAGGATGTATACATTTCTTTGGATTTGAGTCAATGCACAGGACTGACGACAATTCCAGCCCGTGCGTTTGCTGGTTGTTCTGCCCAGTGGAATACAAATTCAACGAGCAGCAATAAGGTTCGTGGTTCACTTGTAAGCGTCATCATTCCAGATGGTGTTACGACAATCGAAAGAAGTGCATTTTTTCAAAGCGATGATCTTACAAGCGTTACTCTTCCAGATAGCATCACAAGCATTGGAGATAGTGCATTCAATCAGGCAGGCATACAAGGTACTCTTCATCTGCCTGCTTCCCTTGTGACTATTGGCGAAGGTGCATTCAGATATACATATGATATTACGAAAGTTGAGGCTCCTGAGGGCTTGAATTTGAGCAATGCAGAATTTTTGACTACTAATATAGTCTACTATTAATATAGAAAGATTTTAGGGCACCTAAATTCGCCTTTTCGGGGTGTTTAGGAGTGCCACGTATTTTCCGCCAGAAAAAAAATTTTTTCTGGCGGAAAAATTTTTTTTTCTGGCAGATAAATTTTTTTTTCTGGCGGAAAAAAATTTTTTGCTGGCGGAAAAATAGTGCCTTTCGGCATCAAGTTTAATCTACAAACAGGTTTTTGCTTATTGCATAAATTCTCGCACCATCTTATAGTGTGCGTATGCCAGTTGCAATCATTCCTTCGTTTCTTTTGTACTGTTTTTCGTGCTCGATTACGCCGGGACCTGCAAACATTACGTCTTTGGCTGCCGCCCTGCAGTACGGAAAAAGGACTGCACTGCGCCAGTGGACGGGAATCCTTTCAGGGTTCCTCATCATTTCGCTGTGTTCCGTGTTCATTACCTACTTTTTGGGAACTGCCTTTACGCCCTATGTGTCAAAGCTTTCGTTTATTGGTGCTGCATACTTGCTGTATCTTGCCGTGCAAATGCTGCAAAAAAGCTATGCCGATGCGTCTGGCACCGACATCCGGGAACCGAATTTCTTTTCGGGGCTTATCCTTCAGCTGTCAAACGTAAAGGTCATGGTGTACTGCTTGACATGCCTTGCATCGTATGTGCTTCCGTACCGACAGGATTTTGCCAGCCTGCTGGCTGTGGGTGCCCTCCTCGTATGCACCGCTCCCATGGCAAACCTGGTGTGGATTTTTGCAGGGAGCATCATGCAGCGCTTTTTCCGCAACCACACCAAGGCCGTAAACATCATTATGGCGTTGCTGCTCGTTGCCTGTGCCGCAAGCCTTGTCTGGGGCGCGTTGTTCAAGTAGTAGGGATGTCCACACAGGGGCTACAGAGTTTTAAAATATAAAATAAATTTACATCTATAAATTTCCTGTATAACAATATTTTAGACCGCAGGCGGCTTGACCGCCTGTTGGCTTTGAAAATTATGAAAATCATTAAGGCCCCAGGTTTATCATGCTAAGATAGATAAGCCCATCAGGGCACAATATCCTAATAAATTCGACAGGGGGACCTTAATGAGATTCTATAAGAAACAGCATCAATTTTACATCGGAATAGACCTTCATGCAAGAACAATGTACATCTGCGTCATCAACAACATTGGAGAAACTGTATTCCACAAAAACATGGAGTGTTCCAGAGATAATCTGGAGCTTGTGACAAACACTTTCGGA
>JAFVDR010000071.1 GCA_017476165.1 Treponema sp.
CCAGTATCTTTGTCTATAAAAAAGTCTACGCGACTCAGTCCAGATGCATTCACTGCAGTATATGCTTTTTTTGCTGTCTCCCGGATATATGAAAGCCTATCTTCGGGCAAGGCGACAGGAATTTTTAACTCAGCTCCGTCTGGATCAGTATACTTTGCATCATAGTCGTAGAATGCATGAGTCGGAACAATTTCGCCCGGTCCATAGGCAGTCAAAATCGTTTCAGGTTTGTCAGAAGACCAGGTTATACTGTTTCCCGTTACAGAACATTCAACTTCCCGTGCATTGATTGATTTTTCAATGAGGACTTTATTGTCCCACTGAAAGGCTTCCATCAAAGCAACGGACAGTTCCTTCAGTGTAGAAGCCTTCGAAGCTCCATCGCTAGACCCTGCACAGCACGGTTTTACAAAGAGCGGATATCCAAATGCCTCTATTGCTTCATTGATTTTTTTATCATACTCAACACTGTCATTGACATCTGCACGTGTAATGCAAAAATACGGTACAACAGGAAGTCCTGCATGCTGCCACAGGATTTTCGTGATTTCTTTGTCCATTGTTGCAGAAGAAGACAGAACGCCACAACCGACATACGGAACTCCTGCCATTTCCAAAAGACCTTGCACGGTACCGTCTTCGCTGTATGTTCCGTGCATGACAGGAAATGCAACATCGCAGGGAATGTAATAGCCGTCTACATAAAATGACTTTTCCCTTCCTCCGCCTGGCACAACGGAAACCCGATTTTTCTCTATTGCATGAACAGAAAGAACAGCTTTTGGATTGTTTCGTATTTCTTCAATGCATTTGCTATCTTCAAGATACCACCGACCGTCTTTGCTTACGGAAATAAGCGTAACCATGTGGTTTTTATTTATATTGCGAACAACAGATGAACAACTGACTAAAGAAACCTCATGTTCTCCGCTTTTTCCTCCATATAACAATACAACATTCATTTTATGATCTCCTTGGAACAAATAGATTCCTTTTATTTATACCCTAGCTCTGCAAGAGCCTTTACAGCTTCTGATATTTCATCATACTGCATGACATGGTCTTTGTAGATAATAGAATTTTCGTGGGATTTTCCCAAAAGAAGTACAATATCATCAGGTTTTGCCATGCTGAAAGCCTTGCGAATCGCAGTAGGCCTATCAGGAACAAAGAACAAATTCTCGCCATCAACCTTGCCAGCCTTGCGAGAACCTTTTGCAATCTGTTCAAGCAAAGTCATGCTGTCTTCGCCCCTTGGATCTTCATCGGTCAAAATGACAATGTCGCAGAATTTTGCAGCAATTTCGCCTTGCAACGGACGTTTTTTTACATCACGCTCTCCACCAGAGCCAAATAGGCAAATCATTTTTCCACCACACCGTTTTCGTACAGGAGGAAATATCGTTTCAAACGAAGACGGTGTATGGGCATAATCCACAATCACTTCAAACGGCTGTCCTTTATCAACAACTGTCATTCTGCCTTTGACAGGGGTTAACTTTTCTGCAAGGGCTGCAAGCTCTTCAAGAGAAATGTCCGTCATGCAATGTACAGCTATCAAAGCGGCCATAATGTTATATGCATTGAATGCTCCAGGAAGAGGAGCCTTTACATGGATGACTCGATTTTCATTTGCAAGGGAATTATGGCTTTCAAACCGATGAATGCTAAACGAAATGCCAAATCGTGCAGATGCGATGTTTCGAGCCGCAAGGTACGGCATGTCAGCAGGAATCAGAGGCAACGGCTTGGCTTCAAGCTCCTCACCAGCCTGTTTTCCCGCTTTTCCTTCAGTTGTGAATCCAATCACTTTTTTTGACGTACATGACTTGAAATACGATGCAGCAGGATCTTCCAAGTTGACAATACCCACTGACGGCACGCGGCGTTCTTTTCCATCGATGACCTTTACATGGTCATGGGCATCCAGCGCACGGAACAAATTTGCCTTATCGCTCTTGTATTGCTCATACGTACCATGAAATTCAAGGTGTTCTAGCGTAACATTCATGAACAGAGCACAATCAAACAGGACATCTCCCAGGCGGTTTGTTTTTACACTCAATCCATGGGAAGAAGATTCCACAACGGCATACGTGCAGCCATTCTGAAGCATTTCATACAGCTCTCTCTGCACAATCGGAGCTTCCGGTGTCGTTTGATGCTGAGGATTTGCAATGGCTTCGCCCCCAAGGGAATACTGCACGGTAGATATAAAGCCAGCCTTAAAGCCTGCAAGCCGAAGCATTTGCCAAATGAATGCAACGGTAGAAGATTTTCCCTCTGTACCGGTAACGCCAACGACAACCAGTTTTTTTGACGGATTATCATAGAATGCAGCAGACAAAGGAGACATTGCAAAACGGGCAGAAGGAACATTCACAAACACAGGGGCATGCCCGCCGGCAGCAAGCCGCTCCTGCACGGCACTCAGAATGTCACCTTTTTCCTGGTCAGAAACCGCATCTTGAAAAACAATGACAGAAGCACCGTTTTTTATTGCAGCTGCAATAAAACGATTGCCTGTAGTATGCGTTCCTGGCAGTGCAAAAAACAGTGCATTATCCTTTACATCTCTGCTGTCAAACACAAGAGATTCTATGACGGCATCATTGGAATAATCTTGAACTGTACCAGAATTTGTTCCAGACGGAACAGTTCCAAATGGAACGATTGTATACGTAAAACCACTGTCCTTTACTTGATTCAGCAGCTGGGTCAAAGTCTTTTTCATACCTGCATTTTACCTATTATATAGTAAATTTTCAACACTGTAGTACCGTTTCATTGTTGACAGAGTATAATCCTATCAGTAGAATTCAAAACCATGATAGGTATCATCGATTACAATGCCGGTAACATTCAGAGTGTTAAGCATGCCCTTGAATTTTTAAGGGCACCGTTTATTCTTTCAAAAAATCCTTCAGACTTGGAACAGGTAGACAAAATCATATTTCCGGGCGACGGAGATGCAGCCTACGCAATGGCTCAGCTTAAATCAACAGGTTTCGACTTTTTTCTGAAAAACTGGGTCACTGCAAAAAAACCGCTTATAGGAATCTGCATAGGTGCACAGATAGTATTTGACTACAGCGAAGAAGGAAATACAAACTGTCTGGGCTTTATTCCAGGTACAATCAGAAGGTTTTCCTCTTTGTGGGCAGAAACGAGCCCCGATGCAAAAGAAAATGAGAACAAAGGCATGCTTGAACACAGTTTAAAGATACCGCACATGGGGTGGAATGATGTTGCATTCTGCAACGGTGGAACAAAACTGTGCAAGGGCATTGCCGACAACAGTGATTTTTATTTTGTACATTCCTACGTCATGCAACCTGACGATCCTCTCCTCATAAAAGGCTATGCACATTATGGAACAATGGTTCCTGCCATTGTAGAATACGAAAATATTACCGTTTTCCAGTTTCATCCCGAAAAATCAGGCAAGGCAGGTCTTCAGATATTGCAAAATTTCATAGCTGACGACACTAACGGAGGAAAATCATGCTGAAAAAAAGAATCATCATCTGCCTTGATGTAAAAGATGGACGCACCACAAAGGGCGTCAAATTCATGGACAACAAGGATATCGGAGACCCCGTAGAAATGGCAGCAGAATACTATCGCCAAGGTGTCGATGAACTGGTATTCTATGACATCATGGCAAGTGCACGTGGGAAAAAGCCTATTTTGGACTTAATAGCCTCCGTTGCAAGCCAAGTATTCATTCCATTCTGTGTCGGCGGAGGCATTGCCACTCTCGATGACATCAGGGCAATCATCCTTGCAGGCGCAGAAAAAGTATCCCTCAATTCTCAGGCTGTCAAAAATCCCGAACTCATTACGCAGGGAGCACGAGTTTTCGGCAATCAGTGCATAGTCCTTGGAATGGATGTTGCAAAAGATGATTCGTTTCCAAGTGGCTATGGCGTATACATAAACGGTGGAAGGGTAAAGACGAATCTCGATGCACGTGAATGGGCGCAAAAAGCCGTTCAGCTGGGAGCTGGTGAAATCGTGCTTAATTCAATAGATGCCGATGGTACGCGAGACGGCTACGAAATTACCCTGACACGAATGATAAGCGAAGCTGTTGAAGTCCCTGTCATTGCATCCGGAGGCGGTGGAAAACCAGACCATCTTGCAGATGTATTGACGCAAGGCAAGGCAGATGCAGCACTCATTGCTTCTATGGTTCATTCGGGAGAATACACTGTACGTTCCATAAAAGAAGCACTGGCAGCCAGAAACATGCCTGTCAGGCTATAGGATTCAGGCGGCTTGTGCCGCCTGCTCGTTCTATTCAACGATGTAGCGAGCTCGACTGGTGTCGGTTTCAAAAACATCTACTGCATACAAAAATGCAGAGCCATCATTCTTGTTGACAAGAAAAGGCAACATTTCCAACAATTCGTCTGCAATGAACGTTGCAATCCGTTCTGCACTGGGGTTCTGCTTGAAAACATCAAAATCATTCAGGTTATAGTGATCCAAAAGGGCACAGACGTTACGCAAAGCATGTTTCAATTCTGAAAAATCAAGGAGCATGCCGCCTTCATCTAGCATTGAACCTCGTACATGTGCATACACTTTGTAATTATGTCCATGCAGCCGTTCACATTTTCCATGATAATCCTGCAAGAAATGAGCTGCACTAAAATCAGCTTCTACTCTAACTTCGTACATACAAACAATAGTAGTCATTATTTTTGCAATGAACAAGTAGCAGACCCCCACAGAATCAAGAAATTCCGACTTTCAGCCGATACGTAGATTATGGATATGGACTTTATTACCCTAGCACTGGGTGTACTAAAAACACCACAAGTAATCTTTATTACAGTGCTCATGATTTTCTTTGTCTCTCTTGCAAACTACGTTGTAAAATATAAAAAGCGCAAAAAGCTGATAGTCAAAAAAAGTCCTCCTGCACCAAAACCAGAAAAGAAGGAAGAACCCAAGAACGAAGAAGGCGCAGAGGATGAAGAAGCAGAAGAAGCTTAACAAAAGCGCAGTGTAATACTTTTTTCAGGAGATCATACATGGTAAAGCATATTATTTTGTGGACACTCAAAGAAATGAACGATGCAGAAAAAAAATCGGTAAAAGCAGCTATAAAATCGGGACTTGAAAGCCTTAAAGGAAAAATTCCTGGGCTTGTTGACATAGCCGTAC
>JAFVDR010000072.1 GCA_017476165.1 Treponema sp.
AAATTCCGTTTGGAAACAATTTCTACGGAACTGTCTACGAGGATTGCGGATTTGTTCATTCCGATTGGGAAAGGTCAGCGTCTTTTGATTGTTGCACCTCCGAAGGCTGGTAAAACGATTCTGATGCAGAAGATTGCCAATGCCATAAAGAAGAATAATCCTGAAGTTTATATTATTGTTCTGTTGATTGATGAACGCCCTGAAGAAGTTACAGAAATGGAGCGTTCAATTGAAGCCGAAGTTATTTCTTCTACATTTGATGAACAGGCAACACGCCATGTTCAAGTTGCCGAAATGGTGCTGGAAAAGGCAAAGCGACTTGTTGAGCACAAAAAGGATGTTGTTATTTTTCTTGATTCCATTACACGCCTTGCTCGTGCATATAACCAAACTGTTCCAACGTCTGGAAAAGTCCTTTCTGGTGGTGTCGATTCAAATGCATTGCATAAGCCAAAGCGATTTTTTGGTGCAGCACGAAATGTTGAGGAGGGCGGTTCCCTTACAATCATTTCAACGTCCCTTATTGAGACGGGAAGCCGCATGGATGAAGTTATCTTTGAAGAATTCAAGGGTACTGGCAATAGCGAAATTGACCTTGACCGAAAGCTTGCAGAAAAACGTTTGTTCCCTGCAATCAACATCAAAAAGAGTGGTACTCGCAAGGAAGAACTTTTACTTACGGAAACAGAATTGCAAAAGATGTGGATTTTAAGGAAAGTTCTGAATGAAATGGAAGATGATGCAATGCTTGAATTCATCATGGACAAAATGAGAAGGACAAAGGACAACGAAGCGTTCCTGAATGCAATGAATACAGGGGCTGCGGCTATTGACAGCTGATTCTCAAATTTGTTATAATAAATAAAATTATCTTGTGATATTGATTTGATTTTCTGTACAGTTTTTCTTCAATATCGGGCAAGGCACAGGAGTTATCGGTATGAAAAGTGGAATTCATCCAGAGTACAATTTGACAAAAATTACTTGCGTTTGTGGTAATGTTATTGAAACACGTTCAACGGTAAAAGATATTCACGTTGAAATTTGTTCAGCATGCCATCCTTTCTATACAGGAAAGCAGAAGCTTGTTGATACTGCTGGACGCATTGATCGCTTTAACAAACGTTATGGCGTGAACAAGGCTGAATCTAAGTAAGTTTTTTCATGCATTGAAGGGCGGCTGTTTGGAAACGGACAGCCGCTTTTTTTATTAAACTATTTTTTGTGCATCCGATAATAAAAGTATGAAAGCTACAAAATTATTTTTCATTCTTGGTTTATTAGGAATTGCCTCTACAGCATTTGCAGATGAGTTGTACAAGACGAATGTAGTCGCTTCTTATTATGCTGACAAATTTAATGGTCGTCGTACTGCAAGTGGTGAGATTTTCAATATGTATGGCTTCACTGCAGCACACAAAACTCTTCCGTTTGGAACTATCCTCAAGGTTACAAATCTTGAAAATGGAAAGACTGTTAATGTCCGCGTAAATGACAGAGGACCGTTTGTACAGGGACGTGAACTTGATGTTTCTAAGGCTGCTGCCCAGCAGTTGGAAATGACAGGAACTGGTACTGCCAGAGTTTCCATTGAAATTGTTGACTCAATGGAAAACGTCAGCGATGATGCAGCTCCTGAAGCAACACCAAAAACGGTGGCACTTCCTACAGCGAATTCTGTTAATTCTGCTTCAATTGCAGAAGCACCTGTAGAAGCAGAAGTTGAAAGATGGGACATACAGCTGGGTGCATTCTCTGATCAGGGAAATGCCAAGGTGATGGCACATCGTCTTGTTCAGGCAGGCTTTAAGAATGTAGCTTACCAAAAGGTTGGCAACATTACGAGAGTTGTTCTGAGAGACATTGCCAGTGAAGACATTGAAAAGGTTGCAACAGAACTGGATAAGAATGGCTTTACGAATTACCTTGTACGGGAACGCAAGAATGTGGTTTCAAGTGACGAATAAATCAGGAAGATAAGAAAAAGAGGTATTCATAAAGCATTGAAAGAAGGTCCTTCAGTGATGGAGGATCTTCTTTTTTTGTATTAAAGCTGTTGAATTTTCCAAGCCCGATGAATTTTAGTGTTCCTGTAATCCTCCGGGATGGTTTGGGGTGTTATGTCCTGTACTTTGTATTTTGGACTGCCGTCACTGTTTACTGGAAGCTTTTGCTCCTCAAACTTGAGCCGCCGGCTGTTTGTTGAAAAATAGAGTATGCCGCCTTCGTTTAGAATTCCAAGGCATTTTGCAACAAGGGAATCCCAGTCTCGGTTTATGTCGAGTGTTGTATCGGTTCGTTTTGAATTGCTGAATGTCGGAGGATCCAGAATGATGATGTCATATCTGTTTGTTCCATCTTTGTTTGCAACCTCTGCATTTTTCTGATTTAGAAATCCGACTGCATCTTGTCGTACAAAGCTGTATTTATGGGTGTCCAAGACATTAAACTCGTTCATTTCAAGATTTTCTTTTGCCCATTCAAGATATGTTTTGCTCATATCTACGCTTTCAATTCTGCGAGCCTTTCCTTCTGCTGCATATACAGTAAAACTTCCTGTGTAACAGAAAAGATTCAGCACGGATTTTTTTTCACAGGATTCCCGTATCATCGCACGTAGGGGGCGGTGATCCAAAAAGAGTCCTGTATCGATGTAGTCTGTCAGGTTTACCTTGAACAGTTGCCCCTGTTCCTGAACCACGCCGGAAATATGATTGTCTGACTGAATCTTTTCATATTGGTCTGTCCTTCCTTCTTCCGAACCAGAAAAACGCTTTCTGGTCTTTATGATAACGTTTGAAGCCTTGATTCCCAGTGTTGAAGCGGCTGCTTCTGCCATTGCTTTGAGCCACAGTTCTTCTTCGTGCTCGTCTTTTTCGTAGGGGCGTTCATATAAATACAGGTGAAGGTACGACCTTTGCAGTTCTGCCTGAATGTATTCTTGTGCTTCCGGTATGTTTTTGCTGATGGCATCGTCTATTTTGTCAAGCAACCGGTTGCTTTGAAATTTTGTGAAGATTTCCTCAGGAAGTAAAGTATACAGATCCAATGCAAGAGGAATTTCGGGAATGTCTCTGTCATACAAACGATAACATGTTACTTTATGTTTTCGCGCCCATTTTTTGAGGGATTTGTAATTTTTTGCAATTCTATTACTGAATAACGTTGCCTGATAGCTTGTTTTATCTTCCATGATAATTCTACTATACATTATTTTATAAAAATAGTAAAATATAATTCATTTCTCATTATACTATTAGGATTTGTACATGAAATTTACAGAATTCTCCCTTCACGAAGACTTGCTGAAGGGAATTGCTTCTACTGGGTATGTAGAATGTACTCCTGTACAGGAAAATGTTTTGCAGGTCTCTCTTGAAGGCCGTGATTTGTATGTTCAATCACAAACAGGAACTGGAAAAACAGCAGCGTATTTGATTTCTGTCATTCAGGAAATGTTAACGCGGACAGATGTTGCTGGAAAAAAAGCTTTGATTATGGTTCCAACAAGGGAACTTGCAGTTCAAGTTCAGGAAGAAGCTCAGAAGCTTGCCTCTCAGACGAAATTCGTTTGTGAGAGTTTTTACGGTGGCATTGGCTATGATCGTCAGATTTCCGTACTGAAAAAGGGCGTTGATATTATTATTGGCACACCTGGACGCATTATCGATTTGAACCAAAGCGGCCAAATGGTTTTGGATGATGTTGCATTCCTTGTCATTGATGAAGCTGACAGAATGTTTGACATGGGGTTTTATCCTGATTTACGGGTATTGCTGAAGGTTTTGCCTGTGTCTCAAAAGCGGCAGACAATGCTGTTTTCTGCAACATTGAATTCGTACGTGAAAAATCTGGCATGGGAATATACGCTTAATCCTGCAGAAATCACGATTGATTCTGATAATATTACAGTAGACGAAATTGATCAGGAACTGATACATGTTTCCAGCAATGAAAAAATAAAGCTGCTCTTGGGCATTCTTGCAAAAGAAAAGCCTGAAAGCCTTATTATTTTCTGCAATACAAAGCGAAGCTGCGAAGTTGTTTCAAAACGTCTTGTGCTCAATGGCATTCAAAGTGAATTTATCATTGGCGATTTGCCTCAGAAAAAGCGCCTTGCAATTATGGATAAATTTAGGGAACACAAGATTTCTTGTCTTGTTGCTACTGATGTTGCTGCACGCGGAATTGATGTCAATGATCTTGAGATGGTCATCAATTATGATATTCCCAATGAGGCTGAAAATTATGTTCATCGCATTGGGCGAACTGCTCGTGCTGGTAAGACTGGAAAAGCCTATACGTTCTGTTCTGAGCAGGATGTATACAGTTTGCCTCCTATTGAACGCTACATAGGTAAAAGCATTCCGTCTTCCGTTGCTGATGCTTCAATCTTTGTCGATGACAAGTCTGCCGACAAATATATTCGCACTGGAAACGACCGTGACACAGAACATAATTACGAACGGAATCACAAAGAGCGAAATCATACTCATGGAAAAGGACGTTATTCAAAGCGTAACGAAGAAGCCAAGAAAGCGTATAGGCGTGATAGGCGTGTTTTCAACAAAGAAGAAGAAGAAAAGCTTTCCAAGATGTCTACGGATGAGAGGATGAAGCTGTACAAAGAAAAATTTGCAGGCAATAATTCCTATGCATCAAAGGAAAAGCCTGAAAAGAAAAAGACTCGGAACAGTAGCAATAAAGGCAAGCAGTCTTCTGTTGCAAAGAACAGGAACAAGACCTCCAAAAACAAAAAGAATTACGTGCCGCAGAAAAATGTATCGGCACTAACTGGTAATGCAAAGAAGAAAAACGGCTTGATTGATAAGATTAAGCAGCTGTTTGGTCACAAATAAATAGGGAACAAAGGGGTATATTTTGATTAGCGTATCAGATTTAAGTTTAAAGTTCAGTGAAAAGCCATTATTCAAAGATGTTAATCTGAAATTTACAAAAGGCAATTGTTATGGAATCATTGGTGCAAATGGAGCTGGCAAGTCGACATTCTTAAAGGTCCTTTCTGGTGAAGAAGAGCACGATTCAGGAGAAATCTCCATTTCTCAGGGCGAGCGCATGGCAAAGCTTTCTCAGGATCACTTTGCTTTTGACAGCTATTCTGTAAAAGAAACCGTCATGATGGGTTTTCCTAAGCTGTATGACATTGGCAAAGAAAAAGATGCAATTTATGAAAAACCTGATTTTTCAGAAGAGGATGGCATAAAGGCGAGTGAGCTTGAAGCTGAATTTGGTGAACTTGGAGGCTATGAAGCAGAAAACCAGATTGAGCAGATGCTTTCAGGTTTGGGACTTGAAGAGGAATTTCATGACAAAATGATGAGTGATCTCGATGAAAGTCAAAAGGTTCGTGTCTTGTTGGCACAGGCTCTTTTTGGCAATCCTGACATTCTTTTGCTTGATGAACCAACGAACGGTTTGGATCTTGAAAGCATAAGTTGGCTTGAAGAATTTCTCATTGAATTTCCCAACATTGTTATTGTTGTAAGTCATGACCGACACTTTCTGAATGCCATCTGTACATACATTTGTGACATTGATTATGGACGCATAACACAGTTTACAGGAAACTATGATTTCTGGTATCAGATGAGCCAGATTCTTCAGAAGCAGGCGAAAGACGAGAAAAAGAAGCGTGAAGACAAAATGGCAGACCTTAAAGAGTTTATCCAGCGGTTTGCAAGCAATGCTTCAAAGTCAAAACAGGCTTCCAGCCGAAAAAAGGTATTGGAAAAGATGGAATTGGAAGAACTTCCTGTTACAAGCAGAAAATTCCCATATGTTCATTTTCAACCTGAGCGAGAAATTGGAAACTTTGTCCTGACAGCAGAAAACTTTAACTGCAAGGATTCAGACGGAGCTGTCCTTTTGGATAATTTTTCAATCACCATTCATCCCGGTGAAAAAGTTGCTTTCGTAGGAATGGAACAAAACTCAAAGACAGCTTTTTTCAACATGATTGCAGGTGAGACGAAGCTGAATGATACAGCTATCTGCAACTGGGGACAAACGACAAAATATGCATATCTAGCCCGTGACAATAATAAATTCTTTAATACGGAATTGAATATTACTGAGTGGCTCAAACAGTTTTCTAAGGAGCAGGACGATTCCTATGTCCGAGGTTTCTTGGGAAGAATGCTGTTTTCCGGAGATGACAGCTTGAAGCCTGTAAAGGTTTTAAGTGGAGGCGAAAAAGTCCGGTGTATGCTTTCAAAAATAATGTTGAGTGGTGCAAATGTTCTTATTATGGATGACCCGACAAATCATCTTGACTTGGAATCAATTGAAAGCTTGAATGAAGGTCTCGTTCGTTTTCCTGGTGTTGTTATCTTTAACAGTCATGACCATGAATTTGTATCATCTGTTGCTAACAGAATTGTTGAAATTACACCAAAGGGTGTTATTGACCGCATGATGAATTTTGATGATTATCTGAAAGACGAACAGGTAAAAAGTCTTAGAAAAGAGTATTATGCGGGAACGAACAGAAAAATCCGCATTTGATGATTTTTTTGGGAGATATGTATGAGCACTGATAATTATGGCACTATTGTAATGACAGCGGATATTGATTCTAAAATAATCAATATAATCAAAAATGCTGTTTTTTATTGCTATATTATATCTCCTTCTGTCTTCCTGTGGCCGTTGCTGGAACGGGAATTTGAAAAGTCTATCGGAACAAAAAAAAATATTACTGTCATTGCAAAAAAGACAACAGATGAAGCACAATTGTCTGTATTTAAGGTTTTAGCGGAAAAGTACAGGGTCTCTGTCTTTTTCGTTGAAAATCTTAATTTCAGCCTTTTTTTTAATGAGAATGAAAGTTTTTTTTCATCGATGAC
>JAFVDR010000073.1 GCA_017476165.1 Treponema sp.
CAGACCTGCAAGCAGTACTGCCTTCCATACTTCCTTTAGGCCCTTGAAAATGGCTTCCTGCTGCTGTTCTCTGGAAACTTCACCTTCTACATTTGTCAGTTCAACATAGTAATGTGTAAGTACGTGAATTCCATACGCAGAACCAACGGCAATAAGTGCTACTGGAATGACGCTTGAAACCAGTGAGAACGTAATGTGGAGCATGCCCATCATGCCGCAAGAAATTGCTGTAGACATTAAAACTGTGAGCAAAGGAAGGAATGTTCCCGTGAATGTATGGAAGCTGAAATACAATGTCAAAATGACAATGACGACAACGAGAGGAATGAGTCCAATCAAATCAGACACCATGAATTCTTTGGATGTTACAGAAATGACAGGGTCTCCGTAGAATTTATACATGAGGTCATGCCCCTTGCATTCTTCTATTGTAATTGCTTTTACCTGCTCAAGAACCTTCTGCTGGCGTTCTGAGTCAGGAGGAGCATAGCGGAGTGTTTTTTTTGCAGCCTTGTATTCGGCTTTTGCTGCTGTGAGTGTAGACAATGTTTCTTCTGTGCTAGATTCCTTTGCTGCAGCTTGTGCAAGTTCCAGGTTTTCCTGAGCCTTGTCAAAGGCCATCTGTTCGTCTCCCTTTGGGCACAGTGAAATGGCAATTTGAGTTCCTGTAAAGGTATCGTTTGCGATGACTCTGTTGTACATGCTTTCCCATTCAGAAAGTCTCGATGCAAGCTGTGCAATGTCTTGTGGAGAACCCGTATAGGTATCTGGGATGAGCTGTGTTGCAGAAATGGAACCGTCCTGGTCGCATACATAGTCAATGTCGGTGAGGGAATCAATGTCTTCAACATCTTTCAGGGCGTATACCCTGTCTGTAATGTTTCTTACAACATCGATGTATTCTGGCGTAAGAATTGTTCCTTCCTTTGCTTCCAAACTGATGCCGATGGAAAGCATACTGCCAAATGTTGCCTCCGTATCTGTCAGCCTTGTGTACGAATCGTCTTTCTGAGGAAAGAACATTCGCGTAGAGTTGCTTAAGGAAAGATCTTTTAAAAAGAATCCGAAGAATCCTGTTACGACCAGACAGACTACCACTATGATTGATGGATGTCTGAAAAAAGCTTTTAGAAACTTCATGTAAAGAACCTCGCTTTTGTATTATCTGTTCAAATAATTAAACTGTTAAACTAACTATAGCGATATTTTAAAAACATGTCAATGATTTGTAACGATTTTTAGTTTAAATGTTTAACTAGTTAAACATATTGACAAATTGCAACGAATGGAATTACAATCACCTTGAAAGTGTAGGGGGAATTATGATAGATAAAAGTGAAGTTGAACGAGCAAGAACTCTGTTTAATTCTTGTTCTCCTCTGTTTATTGCTTTGGGCGATGAAGTTCGCCAGAAACTGATTCTTGACATTGGTACTGTAGAAAGTGTTGATGAAAACGGCATAAATGTTACGAATTTGAGTGCAATGTCCAAGTTGTCTCGCCCTGCAATATCACACCACCTGAAAGTCTTGAAGGACTGCGGTCTGATAAAGCCGAATAAAGTAGGAACCAGCATTTATTACAAGCTTAATTTGGGCGACTATCTTGATAATGTTTCGGAACTCGTTTCATGCATACGGAGCTTGCTTAATCTTCAGATGTCAGGGGTTTCTGCTTAGGCTCCTGCTTAAACACTGGCATGCCTTGCTATTCCCGCATGATAAAGTTGTTGTCCTCATCCATCATTTCGATCATAATTTTGGCATATTCGGGATCAAACTGAATTCCAATGCCTTTTTCAATTTCTCTCCGTACTGTAGATTGCGGCATGATGTCGCGTTAACTTCTCTTTCTTGTCATTGCATCGTAGGCATCTGCAACGGCAACGATGCGTGCTACGTCGGGAATATTTGTGCCTGAAAGCCCTTCTGGGTAACCGCTGCCGTTATATTTTTCATGATGATAATGTGCTGCCATGCTCAGATAAGGAGAATGAGTAATTTTGGACAGAATTTCCCATCCCCAGACTGTATGTTTTTTGATTTCATCAAATTCTTCCTTTGTGAGTGAATCTTTTTTATTTATGATGCTTTCATCAACTCCAATCTTTCCCACATCGTGCAGTAACGCTGCAAAATAAATTTCGCGAACTTCCTTTTCATTTTTTCCAGAACGAATGGCAATTTCCTTGGAATATGCAGCCACCCGATTGGAGTGCCCATGCGTATAGCGGTCTTTTGCATCGATTGCACTGGCTAATGCGGCCGCGGTTTCGGCAAACATTCTGCTCAAATTGTTTTGCTCTTCCTTCAGCAATTCCATTTCTCTTTTGCGCGCCTTTTGCACTGTTGCATTCAGGTCAATAAGAGCGAAGACATACAGGACAATCGACATTCCGACAATGCTCAGGTTTGTAAGCGAAAGTCCGTATGCAAAAAACTGTATGGCAGTAGCCGCAACGGGCATTGTTGTAAACATAAGTATTGGAAGGCTTACAAGAACATTTAGTTTGCTGTAGTACTGTAAAATAATCGAAAGTTGAAGAAATAGGGCTGCCAGTGGAAAAACGTAGCAGAGTATAAGGCCTTTTGCACGATGATATCGGTTCATTGTGTCAAAGGTATAGTACAATCCTGTAAATTGAGATGCAACCAGTAAGGCAATGCCCGCAATAAGAATCCATTTTGCAACGGAGAGTCGCTTTGGAACTGAGTCGAAACATTTTTCATGCAGATACAAGTGGATCATGTAGTTGTTGAAGAAGTAGATGAGTAGAAGGATCTGCAAAAAAACTAAAAAATTGGAGATTCTGACCATCCACCATCCAAAGCTACTTGTGTCTCCCCGATAAAGGTAAGCCAACCTGTCTGAAACAAGAAGGAGCATTGCACTCAGTTCAAGCAGGAACACGTTGAGCCTTTGTTTTTTGGGCATGGAGTCTGTGAACAAGACAAGGATTGCTACGGATGCACAGATGCCTGTTAAAACTAGCATGAAATTGAGTTGATGTCTTTGC
>JAFVDR010000074.1 GCA_017476165.1 Treponema sp.
GAACTGGAATCAATCCTTTCGGGGCTTCTTGATTATGCCGAAGATCATGGTTTCCTTGGTGGAGAAGGTGTAGTATACCGTGATTTGTTTGATACGAAAATAATGGGCTGTCTTATTGGCCGTCCATCCGAAATAGAAGAAAAATTCCTTGCACAGTACAAGAGGTCTCCTAAGCAGGCGACAGACTGGTATTATAAGTTCAGTCAGGATTCTGACTATATTCGCAGGTATCGGATTTGCAAGGATGTAAAATGGAAGACTCGCACTGAATACGGAGACATTGACATTACCATAAATCTTTCCAAGCCTGAAAAAGATCCTAAGGCAATTGCAGCTGCCAGAAATGCTCCTCAGGGAGGATATCCCGCATGTCTGCTGTGCAAGGAAAATGTTGGGTATGCAGGCCGCGTAAATCATGCTGCAAGACAGAACCACCGTATCATTCCGTTGAAGCTTGCGGGCAAAACATGGGGACTGCAGTATTCTCCGTATGTATATTATAATGAACATTGCATTGTATTTAGCTATGAGCATTCACCAATGACAATCAATAAGGAAACGTTTATTTCCCTGTTTGATTTCTTAAAGTTGTTCCCTCATTACATTATTGGAAGCAATGCTGATTTGCCTATTGTTGGCGGTTCAATTCTTTCTCACAATCACTATCAGGGCGGAAATTATACTTTTGCAATGGCAAAAGCTGGCATTGAAGAAGAATTCAGCATAAAAGGGTTTGATGACGTAAAATGTGGCATTGTAAAGTGGCCGATGAGTGTCATCCGTATTTCTGCTGCAAATTCTGACAGGCTTGTACAGCTTGCCGATAAAATCCTTAAGGCATGGCGTTCGTATACAGATTCTTCTGCATTCATTTTTGCAGAAACAGACGGTGAAAAACATAATACCATTACGCCTATTGCACGAATGCATAACGGAGATTATGAGCTTGATCTGGTGTTGCGCAATAACATTACGACAGAAGAGTATCCACTCGGGGTGTTCCATCCTCATAATGAGTTGCATCACATAAAAAAGGAAAACATCGGTCTTATCGAGGTAATGGGGCTTGCTGTTCTGCCGTCACGCCTGAAAAAAGAGCTGTCTGACCTTGCAAATGCAATCGTTGCCGGAGCAGATATTTCTGCTGACGAAACACTTGCAAAGCACGCTGACTGGGTAAAGGAATTTTTGCCAAAGTACGCTTCCGTTACGAAAGACAATATTGGTGACATTCTGAAAGAAGAAACAGGCTTTGTATTTGCACGGGTTCTTGAAGATGCCGGCGTATTCAAGCGTTCTCCTGAAGGAAAGGACGCATTCCATAGATTTATAAAGACATTTGCTTGAATGTTGATTGGGGGACAATATGTCTAAGTTAGTTATTCCAAGTGGGTACAAGCCACTGTTGAATGAAAAGGAAACGGAACATGCCATTGTTTTGATTAAGGATTTTTTTCAGCTATCACTTTCAACGGCACTTAATCTTACTCGTGTAACGGCACCTCTGTTTGTGCAATCGGGACTTGGATTGAATGACGACTTGAACGGTGTAGAACGGCCTGTCCATTTTCCTGTAAAAGACATGAACGAAACAAATCTTGAAATTGTTCACTCTCTTGCAAAATGGAAGCGCCTGAAGGTTTCGGAAATGAAACTTAAACCGGGATTCGGCATCTATACAGATATGAATGCAATTCGGGCTGATGAAGAACTCGACAACCTTCATTCGCTGTATGTTGACCAGTGGGACTGGGAAATGTGCATAAACAGTGATGACCGTTCAATTTCTTATTTGAAGAGCATCGTTAGAAAGATTTATGCCTGCTTGAAGCAGACAGACTTCTATATATATGATAATTATGAAGATATAGAGCCTGTATTGCCGGAAGAAATTACATTCCTGTTCAGCGATGACTTGCAGAGACAGTATCCTGACAAGACTCCTAAAGAAAGAGAATTTGAAGTCTGTAAAAAGTACGGGGCGGTTTTCATTATGGGCATTGGTGGAAAGCTTCCTGATGGTTCCATTCACGACGGTCGCGCTCCTGACTATGACGACTGGATTACTGAAAGCGGAGACGGACATTGTGGTTTGAATGGTGACCTGCTTGTTTGGAATCCTGTTTTGCAGAACGCAATGGAATTGTCTTCTATGGGTGTAAGGGTTAGCCCTGAATCATTGAAGGCTCAGCTTGCTGAGCGTGGATGTCCGGAGCGGGCTCATCTTTCGTTCCACAAGAAACTTCTTTCTGGTGAACTGAGTCAAACGCTTGGTGGAGGCATTGGCCAGAGCCGCTTGTGCATGTACTTTTTGCGAAAGGCACACATTGGAGAAATTCAGGTAAGTACATGGCCGAATGATATGCTTGCACAGTGCGAAAAAGCAGGAATCCACATTCTGTAGGTATGGATGGTATTGTTTCGGTTTCTACGCCACAGCTTCTGACTAAGTTGCCTGAGCTGTATAAGGACGGCATGACGGAGTTTTCTGTACATGACCGTTCCATTGCTTCAGACAAAAAATTTCTTCAGGCCTTGATTGAGTGTGTTGAAAAAAAGTGTCCAGAGTTGTTTATTTCTCTCCCTGTCGATGTTTCTGTTTTGGACAGGCCGATGATTGCTTCACTGCAAAATATCTATTGTTCACTGGAAATTGAGCTTGCTGGGAAAATAAAAAAAGAAGGCGGCAAAACTCTCCTTCTATTTGACAAAAAACTGTACGCAAATAAATCTGCACTTCTTAACAATGCCGGATTGGTGTTTGGATTTGATATGGAATGGGGAAGCCAAGAAGGTGATACGTTTAAGCTTTTTAGGGATCGACTTGATTTTGCCCTCTCGCTCTATCCGAATCATATCGATTTTCCTCAGTTTGAAACGGTGTCAATGCCTGCAGGAACCGGAATTTACTCAACAAAAGATTTGGATTTTTCTTGCGGAATGGCGTTTGCATGTCGGACATTCTATACGAGTGGACGTGCCGTTCCATGGTTTAATGAGGTTTTGAAACCGTTAAAGATAAATCCTTCTTCGTTCTTTGCTGATTTTGATGAATGGCAGCAGTGCAACAATTGCTCATTTATTACGGAATTTGAACCAGAATCGGTTCCTCATCGGGAACTGGAAAAAATGCAGCTTGCATTCTTAAAAGAAAAATATGATGAAAAACACAAGTCCTCTTTGTTTTCTGCTGTTTCTGATATTGTACGCTTGAATGGAGCTTTTTCGCGAGTTGTCGAAGAAGGTGAAGAATGCATTGTGGAAACATCCTACAATCCTGATGAACTTTTGTCGCCGTATTCTTCTGATATTGCACGGTTTTGTGAAAATGCCTGTTTGGAGCCTTGCCGGGTAAAAGTGTTTGCTGGAGAATCCGGTCAGGATTATAAAACTATTGCATGATGGAGATGCTCTAAGAGAATTTTTATTCCAAGGAGTATGAGAATTATGCCACCCGCTATTTCTGCTTTTTTTTCGTAAGATCTGCCGAATACACTTCCAATTTTTATGCCTGCCGCAGAAAAGCAGAATGTGACGAGACATATAAAAAGGCTTGCCGCAATGATTTTTGTCAGGGAATTAAGCAATAGTCCGAATGTAATTCCGACTGCAAGTGCATCAATGCTTGTTGCTACAGCCATTATGAACATTGTCTTTATGCCGAATGACGAGCTGAATGTATCTTCCTTTTGCCCGGAAAAGGCTTCACGTATCATGTTTATGCCAATGGCGGCAAGCAAAATGAACGCTACCCAATGATCAAAATCTTCAATATATATTCTAAATCTGGAAGCCAATAGCCAGCCGAGAAAAGGCATGAGAGCTTGAAATCCCCCAAACCAAAATCCTGCACAAAGCATCTGGAAAATGCTCGCTTTTTTTGCTGCAAGACCTTTGCAAATGCTCACGGCAAATGCATCCATGGATAGACCTATAGCAACTATCAGTAAATCAATAAATGACATGATTGATGTATACTATATATTTCAAGGACCGATTAGGTCAAGGTAATTTTTATTTTATGTTTTTTTTATAACTTGCTTGTAGCAGTTTGCCTGTTGTGATATTATTAGGCTCATGTTAGCTTCAATCGTAGCATTGATAATTTTTGTTGTCATGTTCGGTGTCATTGTTTCTGAAAAAATAGAACGGCACCTTGTGTCTTTGGTTTGTGGATTGCTTATGCTGGTTCTTGTATTTGGACTGTGCATGCATAATTTTTCGGCTATATGGGAAACGCTTGCTCTTGGTGATTTTGGCAAGCTTTCATTTTGGTATGCAGGACATGAAGGAGAATCTTCTTCTGCAGGCATAAACTGGGCAACAATTTTATTCATTGCCGGCATGATGGTAATGGTAGAGGGCATGGGCAAGTCTGGATTTTTCCGATGGCTGTGTCTGTTGATTGCAAAACTTGTAAAATACAAGGCTGTTCCTATTTTTATAACATTCATGCTCATGTCGTTTGTACTTGCCATGTTTATTGACAGCATCACGGTTATTCTGTTTCTTGCTGCTGTAACGGTTGAACTTTCTTCATTGCTCAAGTTTAATCCTGTTCCTGTAATTCTTTCTGAAATTTTCTGTGTAAATCTAGGCGGCTCAGCCACCATGTGCGGAGATCCTCCTAACATCATCATTGGAACGTCTTTGGGCTATACGTTTTCTAACTTTGTGTGCAATACAGGTCTCATTGCTGTCATTTCCCTTGCATTTATCATTGTTTTTTTCTATCTGTGCTTTCACAAGCAATTGGTGCAGAAAATTGATGATTCAAATGCATCATATCCCCAGCCTGCAAGTGCAATAGAAAATAAGCGTGACTTTATTATAAGTTCCATCATTTTTGCAGTAGCCATTGTACTGCTCATAACTCATGCACAGACAGGCCTTACCGTAGCAACGATTGGCGTTGGCATTGGCATTGTCACGCTGCTTGCTGCAGGAAAAAGTGCGTCAGAGCTTTTGAAAAAAGTTGACTACAAGACTATTCTCTTTTTTATAGGACTGTTTGTTGTCGTTGGTGGACTTGAACAGACTGGAATTCTGACTGTCATTGCTTCGTTCATTGCAAAATTGAGCGATGGCAACGTTAAGGTCATGATTGCCATCATCCTGTGGATTTCAGCTATTGCAAGTGCATTCGTTGACAACATTCCGTTTGCTGCGACCATGATACCTGTCATAAAGGCTCTTTCTGTTTCTCAGGGGGTGGATCTTTCCGTATTGTCATGGACGCTTGCAATTGGAACTGATGTCGGTGGAAGTGCAACTCCAATTGGAGCTTCTGCAAATGTCGTCGGCATTTCTGTAGCTGCAAGAAACGGCTATATGATAGGTTGGGGCAAGTACTGCAAATATGCTGTTCCTGCTACTGTTATAGTTATGCTCATTTCAATGGCAACTATTTATGTACGTTATTTCTAGGAATAAGGGGTGTTGACTGATGAAAAAACAATTGATAATTTCTGTCGGACGCCAGTTTGGCAGTGCAGGACACGTTATTGCAAAAAAACTGGCCGAACGCTTTGAATTGCCTTATTTCGACAGCAATTTGCTGGAGCATATTGCTGAGCAGAAAAATATTGACCATAGTGAACTGAGAAAATACGATGAACAGCCTAAAAGCGTTTTGCTCCATCGAACGGTACGAGGCTATTC
>JAFVDR010000075.1 GCA_017476165.1 Treponema sp.
ATGGGCACAATACCTAAATCCTGAACAATAAAAGCGTCTATGGGGTATTGCTTAAAGTAGGGAATATTATCAACAAGACGGTCTATTTCATCATTATGAAATGCTATGTTCAAGGCACAATGCAGTTTTTTTCCGGGGAACTGTTTTTTTAACTCGCAGACTTTTTTATATTCTTCTTCATAAAAATTATCCGCCTTTACGCGCAGAGAAAAATTCTTCAATCCAATATAGGCAGCATCTGCGCCATACGTGTAGCAGTAGCGCAGTTTGTCAACATTGCCAGCAGGAGACAATAATTCCATCTTAATTCACCTGAATATCATTTTTGCGAAGAATACGGTTGCGTTCTTCTATCATGTCTATGTCTATAACCTCATCACGCTTATTAATGTAACTTCCGAGCTTTTGCAAGGCAAGATGCGATTCCGTAAAAAACTCGTTTGCCATCTGAAACATGAACATCATGTCTTTCCATGCATCAATTTCAACGGGAACTCCAGCATTCTTCAGTTTTTCTTCAAACTGTCTGACTTGCTGCATGATGATTTCTTTTTCACCTAGCTGTATGTACACGGAAGGAAACATGAAGAAATCATTGTCCGAAGCCTGCAATGGAGAGATAAGGGGATTGGCAAAATTAGCAGCATACGTGTATAAATCTACAGCACGATGCAGATTTGCACCAGACAACACATCATCATGAAGCTTTTTGTTTCGTATGAGTTCACAGCTCGATGTAAAATCAAGCCACGGAGAAAACAGCACCAAATTCGAAATGTCACGGCGTTCCTCTGGACTCAGCCTGAAAAGCAAGGCTATGGCAATGCTTGCACCACTTCCATCTGCTGCAACAATAATCTTTTTACGCTCAGAAACGAGCAGTGCCTTAAAAACGGAAACAACATCATCTATGGAAGCAGGAAAAGAATACGTCGGTGGAAGCCGAAATTCAGGGAACACGACACGGCAGGACGTATTGTTTGCCAGCAAGGAACAGAAGTTACAGTAAGAACTGCTGGAACCACCGGCAAAAGAGCCACCATGAATATACAGAATGAATTTATCAGCTGAAGACAATTCCGGTATAAAGACATTGCATGGAATTTCAGCTAATGTCGCATCTTCCTTATGAACATTATCCGGAAGAAAAACCGTGGCAAAATTTTCTTCAAAATGCTTGCGGAAGTCTTCAATTTCCTGTTTAGGAGACAAAACAAGATTTTTTATTTTTTTTATTGCAGCTTTTCTATTTCCGTTCATAACCGATAAAGTATAGCACATTTGCATATATTTTGCTATAATCAATGCAATTTAGAGGAGTATTACATGCCCATTAGAATAGATTCGAGTCTGCCAGCGTTTACCACCCTTGAAAAAGAAAACATTTTCGTCATGACACCTTCAAGGGCTGCAGCCCAAGACATCCGTCCACTGGAGATTGCCATCGTCAATCTTATGCCTACAAAAGAAATAACCGAAACTCAGCTTTTGAGGTTGCTTTCAAATACTTCTCTGCAAATCAACGTTTCTCTGGTGCAGGTGTCTGGTCATGTGTCAAAAAACACATCCTCAGATCACATGGAACGCTTTTACTTGTCTTCCGAAGAAATATACGACAAAAAATTTGACGGCATGATAATCACGGGGGCACCTGTGGAGCAGCTTTCCTTTGAAGAAGTAGACTACTGGGATGAGCTGTGCAAAATCATGGATTATGCAAAAAAAAATGTATTCTGTACGCTCTACATCTGCTGGGGTGCAATGGCAGGACTTTACCACCTGTACGGCATTCAAAAACACTTGCTGCCAAAAAAAATCTCAGGCGTATACTATTCAAAGCTGAACGTTCCGACAGATCCTTTGGTGCGTGGTTTTGATGATTTTTTTCCAGTTCCGACTTCCCGTTACACGACAATCGAATCGACAGACATACAATCGCACCCCAAACTCATACTGCTTGCAAATTCCGTCATTTCGGGCATGACCATCGCAAAATCGACAGACAATCGCTCCATCTTCATGACGGGGCATCTTGAATATGACACGGAAACACTTGCAAATGAATATTACAGAGACATATACAAGGGATTGGACATCAGCATTCCAGAAAACTATTTTACAGACAACGACCCCAAAAAGCCTGTCTATTCCACATGGCGGAGTACGGCACACCTGTTCTATTCCAACTGGCTCAACTATTATGTATACCAGTCTACTCCATACAGACTTACGGACATTACAGAAAACTAAGAGTATTGGTGACGGCAACACCCCTGAACGACTTCATGCACCGCAATGAATGAATGTCAGTTCATGCTTATTGTAATTCAGATGCACTACCCGGCTGTTGGGAATTGCAGCAAACTCACTGACAAGTTGCCAGTCAATGTCGCCCTGCATCTTTATGGTACAAATCATGTTTGTAGTCAAACCGCTGTCAAGCCACGTGTGAATCCATTTTAAAAGGCGTTCGGGGTAGCAGATAACATCGCTGAAAATCCAGTCAAAATGCCCCAGTTCTTCAGGTGCAAGCGTAAAGGCATCATGAGCCTTGAACGTTACAAGAGGATTAGACATAAGGGATGGCGCAAGTTCAGACCTGTCAACGGCAAACACCCGTGCACCAAGATTTGCAAGCACCCATGTCCATCCGCCAGGACACGCTCCTGCTTCAAAGCAACGCTGACCATCATGAGGCAAGTCCACACCGAAAAAATGCTTTGCCAAAACAAGAGCCTCCTGAACTTTCAGATATGCACGGCTCGGAGGGTTTTCATGATCTTCCTGCCATTGCACCTGACCCGCAGGAAGACAGCTGGATGTAGCTGCAGAAGCAATCATTGCATTAGCATCAACCAAGGTGTACAAACCAATAGGCGAAGAGGGAATGTCAAAGGGAAAAGTCTTCGCTTTTAGATTGATATGAGGCAAGTTATCTTGTATCAGCGATGCACGCCTAAAACACGTATACTGATACGGTGCCCAAGAACGCTGCATGCTGCGCAATGCACTAGATGCATCTTTTATTGAATCAAAATGAATCATGACAGGGTCTACCATGCAAGAACGACACCAGTACGGACTGTCAGCAAGATAATCGGGAATATACAGCAAATCGCCGTATTCAACAATGCCAGAATGGGAAGGAGCGTGAACATCAATCCCAAATCTATTTTTTAACTCAGAAAAAAGCATTTCCTTCATGTCTGGAAATGCAAGAAAAGCTTTTCCGGAAAGTTTTGTAATGCTTGCACTCATGTCAGCAATATACAAACACAGGTTTCGTTTGAATGATTAAACTGTAAATATCATCTTTATCGTTGAAAGACTCCTGCAAATGCCGTACATACGACTCTAACTTATGGGTGTTCAAAGACTGAAGAAAACTAAAACCGATTTCCGTCTGACCGTCTTCCTGCTTGTTCCATTCAGGATGACACAATACCGGCAGCGTAGAAGCAGATTCGTTATTAAACAATTTTATATTAACAGTATAATCATTATCCATGTCCATAGACACAGGAATGGGAAAGCGGACTCTGCATCCACTCAAACTAATATCTTCTAATCTTCCAGGAAGGGAACATATTTTATGAGATGTAACGCATCCATAGTATTCATAACGCTCATCCCTTCTTTGATTCCTACTCATAATGCACCATTATGAAGAATAATAAAAAAAAGGTCAATATCCGAATATTTTTGTTAAAGAATTGCAATTTTCAACCGATTAGGCTATAATACGTTCATACTTTTGGGGATGTAGCTCACCTGGTAGAGCGACAGGTTCGCAATCTGTAGGTAGGCGGTTCGAGTCCGCTCATCTCCATAAAAAAGGCTGCCTTTCCGTATGGAAAGACAGCTTTTTTATTATTTTACAGCGTCAGCACTGCCTACAAGGCACATCCACTCAGCTTCGGCACACAATGTGTCGCCTACAAAAGCTTTTCCAGACTGTTTAACCATTTTAGGTGATACACGCAGATTTGTTACTTCCATTCGTACAGTATCACCCGGCCGCACCTGATGGCGAAACTTTACCTTGTCTACCGTTGCAAGAAAGAAAAGGCTTCCTTCTGCAAACTTTTTCTGATAGCTCAGTGCAGCTCCTCCCCCCTGTGCCATCGTTTCAATGAGAATAACACCAGGTACTACAGGATATTCTGGAAAATGTCCCTTAAAGAAAAAATCTTCTTCAGTAAACTTTCTGGTACAAACACATCCGTTGTCGTCAAAACTTTCAATGCTGTCCACAAACAGAAACGGTTTTCTGTGTGGGAGCAATGATTCAATGTCTGTCGTAACTGCCATTACTGCACCTTCTTAATTACAAGAATGCCGTTGTGACCGCCGAAACCAAAGTTTCCGCTCATTGCAACGTTTACAGCAGCTTCAATTCCTTTGTTCGGAGTATAATCAAGATCACATCCGCCTTCAACATCTGGTTCATCAAGATTGATTGTAGGAGGAACAAAACTGTCCTGAATTGCCTTGATTGTAAGCATTGCTTCAAGAGAACCTGCATTTCCAAGACAGTGACCTGTCATACTCTTTGTAGAAGAAATGTGAAGTTTCTTTGCAGCTTCACCAAATGCCATGTGAAGCATCTGAGTCTCGCCGGAATCATTCAAGTGAGTACTTGTTCCGTGAGCATTGTAATACTGAATGTCATTAGGAGTAATGCCGGCATCTTTCATGGCAATTGTCATAGCACGGGCACCCATAATTCCATCAGGGTTAGGTGCAGTAAGGTGATAGCCGTCGCAAGTAGCACCATAGCCAGCAACTTCTGCATAAATCTTTGCAC
>JAFVDR010000076.1 GCA_017476165.1 Treponema sp.
ACGGCCATTCCTTCTGGAATATTGTGCAGTGTAACTGCAAACACGAGCATTGCCGTGCGAGACAACCTTGTTTTTGGACCTTCTGGGTTTTTTGACAGTGCATGAAGGTGCGGAGTGACGGTGTCGAGCAAAAGCAGGAATGCTATGCCAAAAAGAAATCCGATGAGGGCGGGCATGAACGAGAGCCCTCCAAGGTGTTGTGCCATGTCCATGCTGGGAATGAGCAGTGACCACACGGATGCGGCAACCATGATTCCTGCTGCAAATCCTGTCAGAAATCTGTTCAGCTCGTCTTTTATCTGCCGGCTCATGAAAAAAACGCAGGCAGCGCCAAGTGTTGTTCCAACAAAGGGAATAAGCAGTCCTATTGCAATTGATACCATAGTATGCAAATTTTACAGCTTTATATCATGCCTGTCAATTGCGGTTGTAGATTAAACTTGATGGAAAAAAGGAAGTATTTTTCTGCCAGAAAAAAAATTTTTTCTGGCAGAAAAAAAAATTTATCTGGCAGAAAAAAAATTTTTTCTGCCGAAAAAAAATTGCCCATTAAGGAAATCTGACATTGCTGATGTTCAGAATTCCGAAAAGCTCTATTCTTCTACTGAAAGGGGGTCGGATGAAGCAATTTCCTTGTCGTGGCGTTTTTCACAGAATTTACAGATAGTGCCTTTTCCTGCATCAATGGCTTCCTGTGCACTCCCTGTAATGAGGGTTTCTGAACGGTCAAGAGCTTGACAGTCTTCATACAGATGGAATTTCTTTCCGTGTTCTGTCCAGTATACGCCAGTGCCGGCAGCTGCTTCTGCAACAGCTTCCTGTGAAAGAGGATTCCAATCGTAGCTTGAAAGACCGCAGACTGCAAGAAGGACTGCTGCAACAACAGTTCCGATGGCCTTTGTCTTTTTGTCGGAATTCTTGTCTGTCAAAAGGATGACGATGAACGGAATGAATGCTACGGCACTTACAATGACACCCATGTTGTTCCAGAGCCAGAACTTAAGGGCGTTCTTCTGGGAAGCTGGATCTATGTGGTTTGCCTTTTTCCAGAGTTGGGAACCTATGACAACACAGATTGCATCTACAACAAGAGCTGCAATTGCCTTGTACAGCGGCTCAATCTGTGGAAGGACAAGCAGTTTTTCCAAAAGGAGTGCAATTGCAAGCACTTCAAAAATGAGTGCGACAACCCAAAGGACGACGGCACCAATGCGAAGTCCTGTTGCATTGCCTGTCTGCTGCACTGATGCTGTTGTGGCAGGCTTTTTTCCAGGCTTTACAGCCTGACCTGTTGATGCAGATACTATTTTGTGTTCTTTTTTTTCTGCCATATAAAATCTCCTTAATTAAAAGTAAGGATAATTTTACAGTATTTTGCAGAATTTCGCAATCTGTTCTGTGCACTGGATGAATGTACAAAAAAAAGACCTCTGCTACCACACAGAGGTCCTTTTCAAGGAGTTTCTATTAGTAAGTGCCGCACTTTCTCTTGCCTTACATACACAATAACCAACCACTATAAAGAAGGTTACAGGAAATTCCTGAAATATTTTATTTTTTTTGCAATTTTATTTTATTTTGTACTTTCCAGTCGTGACTGTGTGACCGTTGTTATACACGTCAAACCAGATTTCCTTGTTCTTTGATGTATCAAGGGCTTCGTAAAATTCCTTTACGCTCGTGATGGTTTTGTCGTTTACGGCTGTAATGACATCTCCATTCTGGAGTCTCAAGGCGGCAGCCGGTGACTTTTCCTGAATGTTTGTGACAATGACACCCTTTACCTTGTCGTCAAGCTTGAGCTGCTTTCTGTTTGCATCAGAAAGCGGAGATGCTATGAATCCCGGCCACAGCTTTCCATTGTCTGAAGCAACAGTCTGAGAACGTTCTTCAATCTTGATTGAAAGCTCTGTCTTTGTTTTGCCCCTTACTACAGTGAATTTTGCCGTTTCGCCTGCCTTCAGGTTGCCTACTTCGCGTACAAGCTGGTCTACATTCTTGATGTCATGGCCATTGAGCTGTGTAATGAAGTCTCCTGCCCTCATGCCGCCCTTGAATGCAGGACTGTCCATGAATATTTCTGCTGCAAATGCTCCTGTCTGCTTTTCGTCTACGCCAAGGTCTTTCTTGTAGTCTGTTGTTGGTTCAACAAGACTTACGCCGAGCCAGCCGTAGCTGATTTTTCCTTTGCTGATAAACTGGTCAATGGCTGTCTTTATGTTGTTGATTGGAATTGAAAATCCTAAGCCCTGACTTCCGCCTGACTGAGATACAATCCATGTATTGATTCCGATGACTTCGCCGTTGATGTTTACAAGAGGACCTCCTGAGTTTCCCTGGTTGATTGCGGCATCTGTCTGGATAAAGTCGCTTATGGAACCTATTTGTCCGCCGCTTCTGCCTGTTGCACTGACAATTCCCTGTGTTACTGATGCAAAATATCCCATAGGGCTTCCCAATGCAAGTACAATGTCGCCCTGCTGCACGTTGTCGCTGTCGCCCAATGTTGCAATTGCAATGTTGTTGTCTGAACTTTCAAAGGAAACAAGAGCAATGTCCATTCTTTCATCTGCTCCAACGAGCTTTCCATCAAATTCGCGTCCATCGTTGAGCTTTATTTTTATTGTGGTTGCCTTTCCTGCAACGTGGTTGTTTGTCAGTACATAGATTGTTTTTCCTGATTTTCTAACAATGACGCCGCTTCCCAATGCTGACTGCTGCATTTCGCGCTGATTGTCTTTTTTGTCTTCGCTGCCATCGGGTGAGCCAAAGAACCAGTCGAACGGAGAACCTTCAAACGGGTTGAAAGACTTGACAGTAGTGGTTTCCGTTACGTCAACTTCTACAACAGTCGGAAGGACTTCTGAACTGATTGAACGGAATGTTGTCTGCAATGCCTGTGTTACGCTTAATGAATCTGAAGGAATTGAAGTGTGGGGCAGTGTCTTTTTTGTTTCTGCAAAGGCAACGTTTGCTGAACCGTTGTTTGCTTTGCATGAAAATGCCAAAAGTCCGAATGATACAGCAGCTACTGCTGCAGTTCCTATTATTTTTGTCGTGAAATTCTTCATAAAAAAGGTAAAACCTCCTGTATTGTTTTTTGATAGATATTCAAGTTTCCATTAAATATAATGATTTTTATTAGTAAGGTGTTACATTTTATTTTAGAAAATCCTGTTATAAACATTGGCGGGCAGATGGGGCAAGACTTTTTGAAAAACTGTACATCATGGAAATCTTGGGCATCAATTTTTAGGACTGTGGTGCCGCCAGGTTTTGAATCCCAAAAGTTCGGGATTCAAAACTCATAGCTCTTTCAAAGGGTACCGCTCAAAAGCAGCGTTTTTAGAAGTTTTGTTATATCGTTTCCAGCGCCTGTTTCAGGTCGTTTATCAGGTCTTCCTTGTTTTCAAGTCCACATGAAATGCGGATTAATCCTGCTGGAACGCCGGCAGCCTTGAGCTGTTCATCGTTCATCTGCCTGTGGGTGGATGTTGCCGGATTCAGGCAGCAAGTTCGTGCATCGGCAACGTGCGTTTCGATGTTTGCAAGCTTAAGGTTCTTCATGAATTTTTCTGCAGCCTGTCTACCGCCCTTCAATTCAAACGAAACAACGCCACAGCCTCCGTGCGGAAGGTATTTTTGTGCAATGGCATAGTATTTGTCGGTTTTGAGGCCTGGATAATTGACTGAAAGCACTTTATCCTGTGTTGAAAGGAATTCCGCAACAGCCTGACCGTTTTCTACGTGGCGCGGCATTCTTACGTGCAGGGATTCAAGTCCGAGATTGAGGATGAATGCATTCTGTGGAGACTGTATGCAGCCAAAGTCTCGCATGAGCTGACTGGTACATTTTGTAATGAAAGCTCCTTCCTTTCCGAATTTTTCTGCGTATGTAATTCCGTGATACGATTCGTCCGGCGTACACAGTCCTGGAAACTTGTCTGCATGAGCCATCCAGTCGAATTTTCCTGAATCGACAATGGCTCCTCCCACTGCAGCACCGTGACCGTCCATGTATTTTGTTGTCGAATGGGTTATGATGTCTGCTCCCCATTCGATGGGACGGCAGTTTATTGGTGTAGGAAATGTGTTGTCAACAATGAGGGGTACTCCGTGTGCGTGTGCTGCTTTTGCAAATTTTTCAATGTCCAGAACAGTTAGTGCTGGATTCGCGATTGTTTCTCCGAAAACAGCTCTCGTGTTGTCCTTGAAAGCGGCGTTCAGTTCTTCTTCCGTGCAGTCTGGGTTTACGAAAGTCACGGAAATGCCCATTTTTGCCATTGTTACGGAAATTAGGTTGAAGGTTCCTCCGTAAATTGAGGATGAAGCTACAATGTGGCTTCCGTTTTCGCAGATGTTGAACAGTGCAAAAAAGTTTGCAGCCTGTCCGGAAGACGTAAGCATTGCTGCTGTTCCTCCCTCCAGTGCTGCAATTTTTGCTGCAACGCAATCATTCGTAGGATTTTGTAGTCTTGTATAAAAATAACCGCTTGCTTCCAAGTCAAACAGTTTTCCCATGTCTTCGCTGGTGTCATATTTGAATGTTGTTGACTGGATGATCGGAATCTGTCTTGGTTCTCCATTTTTTGGTGTGTAGCCTGCTGTCAGGCATTTTGTTTCAATTTTGTAATCGTTCATAGTATTGTCTCCACAATTGTCATTTAAAAAGATTGTTCTATTGTACCATAAAACAGTCTGTTGAAAAAGGATGTTTTTTCGGTTATCCTTTTTTTATGAATGAAATTCAGAATCGTCTTTTTTCCTTGAAGGACGAGCAGTACGCCAAGTTGCAGGTTACACTCATTCCCCATGTATCTTCACATCATATCATTGGGGTTCGTACACCTGCACTGAAACAACTTGCAAAAGAACTGCATAAAAAGGCCGTGCAAGGTGAATTTGACGAAGGTTCTTTTTTTTCACAGCTTCCCCACGAGTATTTTGAGGAAAAACAGCTTCATGCATTCTTGATTGGCGAGCAAAAAGATTTTTCCGTATGCATGCATGAAATAGAGCGTTTTTTGCCTTTTATTGACAATTGGGCAACGTGTGACCAGCTGTGCTCAAACATACTGAAAAAGCATTCTGGGGAATTGCTTCCATACATTGAACGGTGGATTGTTTCTCCTCATGCATATACCGTACGTTTTGCAATAAAAATGCTCATGAATTATTTTTTGGACAAGGATTTTTCGGAGTCCTATTTGCAGATGGTTGGTTCTGTATGTCGTCCTCATGTGCAGAATGCCGACGACAACTATTATGTAAACATGATGGTGTCGTGGTATTTTGCCACTGCACTCGCCAAGCAATGGGATGCATCCCTTGCGTATCTAAAGAAAGGTAGTTTGAATGACTGGTGCAGGAAAAAGACAATACAGAAAGCATGCGAAAGTTTTAGGGTGAGCGATGAGCATAAGACTGTGCTAAGGCAGCTCGTTTAGGCTTTTCTTTGAGCCGTATTTCAGGTTACTTTGAAAGCAATGCCAGTATGTTCTGCTGATCAACAGCGGCGATGAGTTCCTTTAGGGTTGTCCATTCTTCTTTTTTTTCTTGCGGAATGGCATATGCTTCAACTTGCTTAACGATTTGGTCTGCCGTATCATAGTCATAGGCATTGACAAATTCTTTTATGGCATCCAGTGCCTGTGCATAATCGTTTGCACTGATAGGCTCTTTGGCTTCAGAATTGTTGCTGCTGGCATGCAAAAGCGGCACCAAGAGTTCTTTGTAGCTTCGGTATAGGGAAAGCAGTTCTGGTGTTTTTGCTTGCAGTTCTTCCTTGTTTTCCTTGTCTCCGCATTCTTCCAGATGTTTTGCCAGCTCATGCAGTTTCTGTATGCCTACCAGACGCGATGTACTTTTCAATGCATGGACAAGGACTGTATAGTTTTTTATGTCGCCATGTTCCAGAAACTGCTCCAGCTGCAATGCCTTTTTTTCTATTGTATCGTGATACTCCTGTATCATTTCCAAAAACAGTTCCTGCGAGCCGCAGTTTTTGATGCCAGCATCATAATCGAGTCCTTCTATTTCAGGAAAAACTTTTTTTTCGGCAGGCATTGCCACGGTTTTGACTGTTTTCTGAGGAATGTCTGGAATGAGTATTTTTTCTTTTGGAAGATATTTCATTATCAACTTTTCGAATTCTACTGCATCAATTGGCTTTGAAAGATAATCGTCAAAGCCTTCCTGCAGATACATTTCTTTTGCACCGCTGATTGCGTTTGCTGTTAAAACAATGCAAGGCGTGTGTGCACTGGAAGCATCTGGATTTTTTTTCAGAGCATGAAGCGTTTCTATGCCGTCCATGCCAGGCATTCGGTGGTCAATAAACAGCATGTCATAGGCATGTTGCTTTACAAGCTGCAATGTTTCTTGACCGCTTTCTGCTGTATCAACCTGTATGTCGGTGTTTTTGAGCAATCCTTTTGCAACCTTTAGGTTTAGGAGAGTATCATCGACAATGAGGATACGTGCATCGGGAGCCTTGAACAGTTCGTGGTAGGTTTGCGTCTTTAATGCCTGCCTGTATTTTTCTGTAAAATTTCCTATGGGAGTTCTATCCAAAACGGTTTGTTCTATGGAAAATGCAAATTCAGAGCCTTTGCCATATTCGCTTTTTACTTCTAATGAGCTGTTCATGAGCGAAAGCAGCCGTGTGACAATGCTCATTCCGAGTCCAGTCCCTTCTATGTTTCTGTTGCGCGATTCTTCAATGCGTTCAAAAGGTTTTGCCAAACGATCTAAATCTTTCTGTTGTATGCCGATGCCTGTATCTTGTATCCTGAACCTGAGCTTTATTGTGTCGCTGCCACAGTCCGTGCTCGTGACATCGAACGTAACCGAACCGTGCTGCGTGTACTTTACTGCATTCGTCAGGATGTTGAGTATGCACTGCTTGATGCGCGTTTCATCTCCAAGAAGAATGTTCGGAATACTTTCATCTACATGCACGTTCAGAGTCAGTCCTTTGTCTTCGGCACGCTTTGTGACCATGTTTACCAAGTCGTTGATGACCGATGACAAATCGTACTGGGCAGGGATGATTTGCATTTTTCCAGCTTCGATTTTGGAAAAGTCTAATATGTCGTTGATTATAGTCAAAAGGGTTTTTCCCGAAGACTGAATGTCTGCTGCATAGTTTTTTATGGAATCCTCTGCAGATTCCCGTAAAATCATTTCGTCGAGTCCCAATATTGCGTTTATTGGAGTCCTGATTTCGTGAGACATACTGGACATGAAGTTTGATTTTGCCTTTGATGCTTCTTGTGCAACTTTGAGTTCCTGTTCAAGCTGTTGCTTTTTCTGTATGTTTTCAATGTAGAGCGAAATGCTTTTTGTCGTTGTCTTTAAGATGTTGTGCAGGTGCTCTATTTCGTCATTTGTATGAATGTTCAGCAGATGAATGTCCAAAACGGAATTTTTCCCTTGTTCAATGGTGGACTGCGTAAAGTCTTCCATTGCCTGTGTCATAAGCGTAATGGGAATTGCGATGGTTTTCTGTGCAAAGTAGTTTATGAGTATGAAGCTCGGAATGATGACGTTCAGGAGCATGATGAACGTTCTTGTATAGAAAATAATGGTTGCTTTTGGATCATAGGGAAATGGAGTAGAGCTGAGAAACAGGCTCGAAAAGCCTATTGCCGTTATGCCCAAAATAATTGCTTCTATGATGAACATTCTTGACAGCCTGTTGCTGAGTTTTGACTTTTTCTGTATGAGCGATTCTGGACAGCATTCAATCGAACTGTCGTACACTTTGCCCGTGTAAAAATGATTCCGTATTTTGCGTGGAATGCAGTTAAAGAATATGTACCCGAAGGTACTGGCTGTCATGGTAATTGGAAGTGTATTGAAAAAGTGAAAGAACGCATTTTCCACGGCATACACTTTTCCTATCATGAAATCAGACAGTGCTGACCAGCCTATTCCCAAAACTGTAGTTGAAAGAATCGTGAATGCAATGGTTTTGAACTTGCTGCCATACCACTTTTTTTGCACGGGAAAATATGCAAGCAGTATTGTCAGAATGAAAAGGAACACGGAAAAAGATGCCTGAACGTCTTTGATTGAAACGATGAAAAAGAAAACGAGTACAAGGGAAATGGGCGGTATGATGCCGAACAGTGTTGTCAGAATGAAAAACGGCAAGACATGCATTTGTTCATGCAATTTTATGAAAGAAGCCTGATGAAATGTCAGAATTCGCTTGTTGCAGCACACGAAATGCAAGAACACCAAGATTGTGGAAGCAAGCATAAGGATGTTGTCTGCATTTTTCAGCCAGGCGGAAAATTTCCTGTGAAAAAAGAATTTTCGCATGCTTCCATTATATAGCAATTCCATTAAACCTGCAATTTTAATCTGCAATTTATTCTTTGTTTTTGGAATAGAGGACTTTTAATATGAGCGGTGTTGCCAATGAACTGACAATGATGAGCAGAATGACAGATGTAAAGAATTCATGCTCCAAAAGTCCTGCAGCAAGTCCTCTTTGTGCGACGATAAGTGCTACTTCGCCTCTTGTCATCATGCCACAGCCAATGATAAGGCTGTTGATTGCACTGAAACCAATGATTCTGGAGATTCCTGCACAGCCGATTACTTTTGATGCCATTCCTACAATGACGAATGCCACCGAAAAAAGCAGTATGGACGTGTCGATTGTCCTGATGTTTGTCTGAAGTCCGATGCTTGCAAAGAACACGGGGCCGAACAGCATGTAAGAGTTGATGTCCATCTTGCGTGAAATGTAGGAGGAGTCTTTTGTCGTACACAGGATTACTCCTGCAATGTATGCACCCGTAATGTCTGCAACGTTAAAGAACCTCTGTGCAATGTATGCCAGCGAAAATGCGAGTGCAAGGCCGACGATGGGAATCCTTCGCGTGTGTACGTAGCGCTTTTCAAAAATCTTGAATATCTTGTAGAAAATGA
>JAFVDR010000077.1 GCA_017476165.1 Treponema sp.
ATGGGAGTTTCATGGGGAGCTTTGGCAGGAGCATTCCTTGCGCCGTTCTTGTACGGTTTGTTCTGGAAAAAGATAAGTCGTGCATCTGTGTGGTTCAGCTTTGCGTTTGGGGTTGGGCTTACGGTATCGAACATTTTTTTCAAATTTTTTGCCTCGCCAATTAATTGCGGTGCATGGGCAATGGTAGGCGGTCTTATTCTTGTACCGCTGGTCAGTCTTGTTACCCCGAAGATGGACGGCAAGCGACTTGATTCCATTTTTGCCTGTTATGATGAATCTGTTACCGTTACAAAACGTGTCTACTTAAAGGAAGATGAAAAATAAGGCTGTTATTTTTGGAGGAGAAAAATGCCAGTAATGAAATATCTTGAGCGCAATGCCGAACTGTATGGAAATGAAATTGCGCTTGTTGAATTGAATCCGGACGAGGCTGACAAGCGCCGCAGTACGTGGAAGGAAGCTGAATTGATTGAGCCTACTCGCTTTGAACCTTTTCGCCGTGAAATAACGTGGAGCGTGTTTAACGAAAAGGCTAACCGATTTGCAAACATGCTTTTGAACAGTGGCGTAAAGAAAGGGGAAAAAGTTGGCATTTTAATGTACAACTGCATTGAATGGCTTCCCATTTATTTTGGCGTGCTTAAAACAGGGGCAATTGCTGTTCCGTTTAACTTTCGCTACGATGCTGATGAAATTTTGTACTGTGCAGATTTGGCAGAAATCAATGTACTTGTGTTTGGTGCTGAATTCATTTCCCGCATTGAAGCCAATGCAGAACGCCTTGGAATGGGGCGTCTTCTTATCTATGTTGGAGACAACTGTCCAGAGTTTGCTGAAAACTACTTTCAGCTGGTATCTAACTGTTCCAGCTGCAACCCTGGCATTGAAATTACGGATGACGATTTTGGTGCAATTTATTTTTCTTCTGGTACGACAGGCTTTCCTAAGGCCATCCTGCATAAGCACTTGTCGTTGCTGCAGGCTGCCGAAATGGAGCAGAAGCATCATGCTACAAGCCGCACGGATAACTTTTTGTGTATTCCGCCGTTATACCATACGGGTGCAAAATTTCACTGGATGGGATCTCTTGTTGCAGGGAGCAAGGCCGTGCTGTTGAAAGGAACAAAGCCTAAGACTATTCTTTCTGCCATTTCTTCTGAAAAGTGTACCATAGCATGGCTCCTTGTCCCATGGGCACAGGATATTCTGGATGCACTAGATCGCGGTGAAATCAAACTCGAAGATTTTGAACTGTCACAGTGGAGGTTGATGCACATTGGTGCACAGCCTGTTCCGCCTTCTTTAATAAAAAGATGGAGGTCATATTTCCCGAATCATCAGTATGATACTAATTATGGTCTTTCTGAATCAACTGGTCCTGGATGTGTCCATCTTGGTGTCGAGAACATCGATAAGGTTGGTGCAATAGGGGTTCCTGGTTATCGTTGGGAGTGCAAGATTGTCGATGAACAAGGAAATCTTGTAAAGCAGGGTGATGTGGGTGAACTGTGTGTGAAGGGTCCTGGTGTCATGACCTGCTACTATAAGAATCCTCAGGCAACTGCCGAGACGTTAAAGGACGGCTGGTTGTATACGGGTGACATGGCAATGCAGGACAAAGACGGATTTTATTTCCTTGTTGACCGAAAGAAGGATGTCATTGTTTCTGGTGGAGAAAATATTTATCCTGTTCAGATTGAAGATTTCATGCGCAAGCATGATAAAATCAAGGATGTCGCTGTCATTGGATTGCCGGATCATCGCCTTGGAGAAAAGACTGCTGCCATCGTGGAAATAAAAGAGGGCATGACCTGTACAAAGGAGGAGCTGGATACATTCTGTACGTTGCTTCCCCGTTACAAACGTCCTAAGGAAATTATCTTTAATGCGATTCCTCGGAATGCAACAGGAAAAATTGAAAAGCCCAAACTCCGCAAGATGTATGGAGCTGATCAGCTTGTTGCACAAGAAAATCGTTCCTGATGATGCAGGAATGCCGTGCTTAAGCACGGCATTCAAGTATGATCATATCATGTCATAGAGTTTGTACCAGCCGCCGGTAAGGTATTTTATGATATGGGGCAGGAGTTTTTCTGCCTCTTCCTCTGATTTTACGTGTGTCAAAAGATATCCGAAAGCTTCTATCTGTACATGTGAAATCCAGTGGATGACATGGGCATCCATATTCGGCTTGTGTTTGTTCTTGCAGATGATTTCTGACATTTTTGCATAATGTTTTTCGGTGATGCTTACAAATTGATCCATGCAGTTTTCAAATCGGGAACCTTGCGATTTTGCGAGAAGAAGTATCATTTCGTCATAAT
>JAFVDR010000078.1 GCA_017476165.1 Treponema sp.
CATTGCAGTTCTCATTTTTGTTGTGCTTGCACCTTTTGCAATCTATCAGTTTATGCACACAAAGGCTTACAAGGAGGGTGAAGTATGAGGAAGAGTTACGTTGCTCTTGAAATTGTCAACAAAACCATCATCTACATTGTATTTGTCTTGATTTCTTTTCTGGTGTTTTATCCACTTGTTTATACGGTGAGTGCTGCCTTTTCTTCTGGAAACGGCATTGCAGCACTGAATATCATTCCTTTTAGGGATGAAAACGGTCTGACGGTAAAGCATTTTACATATCTGTTCACCAAGACCAACTATTGGATGTGGTTTAAGAATACCTTTATTATTGCACTGTGGACGACAGTGCTTACTGTCATCATTTCTTCGCTGAGCGCATACATTTTTTCACGTTTTCATTTTGTTTTTAAGAAACCTCTGTTGGTCAGTCTTCTTGTCCTTCAGATTTTTCCTTCATTCATAGGCATGATTGCCATTTACGTTATCCTGCTGCGAATAAACGGACTTGACACCTTGTGGGGACTCGTCCTTGTGTATGTTGCTGGAAACATTCCTTACAATACATGGATGGTAAAAAGCTATATGGATACGGTCAGCAAGAATCTTGACGAAGCAGCTCGCATTGATGGTGCAAGCCATTTGCGCATTTATGCTACCATAATACTGCCTATAACGAAGCCCATCATTACATTCCTTGCCATTTCCAGCTTTACCGGTCCATGGATGGATTTTATCTTTCCTAAAATGGTCTTGCGTTCTCCTGCCAAGCAGACGCTTGCTTTGGGATTGTTCTCTTTTGTCTCGGACAAGAAGAATGAATTTACAAACTTTGCGGCTGGTTCGCTTATTATTGCAATTCCTTTCGTCATTTTCTTTTTGTTTACCCAAAAAGCCATGATTCAGAGTCTTGGCGGTGGTGCGGTAAAAGAATAAAATCTTTGGTCTATAAGGAGGATTGCTGTACGCAATCCTCTTTTTGCTTGTAAAGATATTGCTCTTTTGCCTTTTTTTCGGTTAAGATAGAGGTAAAAGGTGTTGTTGCGTGATACATTTATATAAAATCGTTATTTCAATTCCTCTTGTTTTGAATACTATTTGCATATTGTTGATGATGAGAAGAAAACCGTCAACAGAACAGAAATATGCCTTGATGGTGTCTTTTATTACAATATTCATTGCACGCGGCTATTACTTGTATTTTTACATTGATCAGGTGCAGCCAAAAGTCATGGGCATAAAGATTATATATGCAATGGCTGTCCTGCTGCTTCCAATCTTCATTCAGATTAATTCTCTTTTTTTTAATGTCCGCATTTCCAGACGAATATTCGTGCTTTTGTGTTTTCTGACGCTTGTCTGGGTTTTCGCTCTTGTTCTACCGTATAGTCCTGAAATTGTGTTCACGGACTTTTCAAATATGGTGGTGGCATTTTATTATGTCTATACGGTGAGTCTTATTGTTTTCACTGTTGCACTGTTTATATTCCGCATGATAGTATGCCACAGTAATGAGCGCGTTTTTTTCATGCGTCATTTCTTGATGGTCATCATTCCTCTTTTATCACTATGCCTCATGAGCTTGAACAACGTCTTGTTCCTGTTGCCCCCGTATATGCTTACCGGTTTTGTGGCTGTTGCAACGTTGCTCATCATACAGGACAAATATTCGAATCTGTCCGATCAGGCACTCTATGTTGTTGAAAATGCTGTTCCTGGGCCTTGTTTCGTTATAGACGAAAAACTGTTGGTTCATGATGCAAATCTTTCGGCTGTACAGATTTTCCCCGAATATTTGGCTGTACGCAAGATGCTCAAAAAGCCTGTAAAGGCAAACGATATATTGTTGCAGATTATTTTTAATTCCAATAATGATGTACGCACTGAAAACAATATTTTTGAAGTAGACGGCAAGCAGTATCAGGGACATTGCGTTGCAATAAAATCAGACTATCACTTTTATGGATACAGCGTTGTATTGAAGGACATTACGGCTCAAACTGATGTCGTCATGAAGCTTGAAAAGCGAAATGAGCAACAGAAACAGATTTTACGGTACTACGAAGATGAAATTTCGAGCATTCAAAGCAAACTTGTATCTGGATTGATGCAGCTTGCTTTGGTGGCAGACAGTGAAACGGGTGAGCATATTCGCCGAATCAGCAACTACACTAATGTCATAGCCAGACAACTTATGCTTGACGGCAAATACGGCAACACCCTTACTGACCGGTATGTAGAAATTCTGACAAAAGTATCTCCTTTACATGATATCGGCAAGATGAAATTGGGCAAAGCCTTAGGAGCAAAAGTGGAATCAAGCACTTCTGTATTTAATGATTCCGAAGTTCAGAGGCATGTCATAAGCGGTGCTGAAATAATTGACTCGTTGATTGTGAATAATCCTGAAGATTTGTTTTATGTGCTGTCAAAGGAAGTAACCTTGTATCATCATGAATGGTGGGATGGAGAAGGATACCCGAAAGGTCTCAAGGGCTATGAAATTCCCCTTTCTGCAAGAATTGTTGCTGTTGCAGATATTTTTGACAACATTTCTTTCAGGCAGTTCAAGGAAACTCATAAGTCAAGTTTTGTAGAAACATTTAATGCCATTGTCACGTACTCTGGAAAGCGATTTGATCCAGTAATTATAGATTCTTTTAAAAATGCCCGCGGAAAAATAGAAAAGCTGTATAACGAAATGGTAGTAGAAGATTTTTCCGTAAAAGACGGCACTTTGTATCGTAATGGGGGGGGGGTATTTAGAAAAAGGATTTTTTTTGTAACAAATAAATAGGTTTGTTCGTTTTATTGTATTATGAGTACAATACATATAAAAAAAACATGCTTGCTGCCTGCTGTTGCAGTGCTTGCATCTGCATTCCTTTCCGTTTTTCTTTTGACAGGATGTTCAAAGCCGAAACAGACAGCTTCTGAAAACCTTAAGCAATACAATCTTGATAATGGGCTGACACTCTTTACGGTAAAAGATGATTCAGTGCCTTTGGTGTATATTGAAGTGGCGGTTCGCTGTGGTGCTATAACCCAGACACCGGAGACAGCTGGACTTTTTCACTTGTATGAGCACATGATGTTTAAAGGAAACCTTTTGTACCCGGATTCATCATCTTTCAAACGTGCTGAAAATGATATGGGGGTTACCTCTGAAAATGGCTCAACGGGCATAGATTGCGTAAATTATTTCTTTACGGTTCCCAAAGACCAGCTGGAAAATGGCCTTGCATTTTGGAATGCTGCAATACGAAGCCCCCTTATGGATGAGAATGAATTTGAAAATGAAAAGAAGGTTGTTCTGGCAGAGATACAGGGAGACGAGGCCGAACCGAATCAAGTGTATTCAAACTATCTGAGGACACGGCTGTTCCCCGATGCACCGTATCGGATAGACCCCGCAGGCTCTACTGACGTTGTAAAGAATGCCACCATAGCACAGATGAGGGACATTCAGTCAAGATTTTACATTCCCAAGAATGCAGCTGTGTTTGTCGGCGGCGACATAGACAGCGAAGAAGTCTATTCTTTGGTAAAAAAGATATTCGGTACATGGAGCAACAATGGCAATGAGCGTCCTGAAAACACAAGCCGGCAGGAAACGCCTTCATTTGATTCCGTGCAATACGCAGTCATGCCGTATGAGCGCATCTCAAGCCAGCTTGCAGAAGTCGTCTTGTGTTTCCGAGGTCCCGATACTGATTTTGACATTGAAGATACGTATGCTGCCGACTATATGTGCAGTCTTTTGGACGAGCCTGATGGCCTGTATAAGCAGACGCTTTCGAATGATGAAAGCCTGATGATTCCTGGTACAGACTACGTGTGGAGCGGTTACAGGACATCACGAGCAAACGGTGTGTTCGAATTTGGCTCCATGATGCTGTCTCCTGAATCGGATATTGCAGGACGGGTAACGGCATTCGCATCTGCCGTGCAGGAAGATATACTTCCAAAGATTGCTTCTGATAAGGCTTTGTATGCACGGTCTAAGGTTGCTGATGTTGTCCGCCGCCTGAAGAATTCCGATGTCATCAGTTCTCAGACAGCTACAGGGCTTTTGAGCACTGTCCGCTTCTGGTGGACGGTTACTTCTCCTGAGTATTATTACTCTTACAATGACAAGGTGTCGCATGTCAGTCAGAATGATGTGAAGCAGTTTGTCAATAATTATTTTGCACAGAAAAAGCCCCTTGCATTGCTGCTTGTAAATCCTGCCGTTTACGAAAATATAAAGGATTCGCTGAATGAAGCCGGTTACGATGTAGTGACTGCCGAAAAGGCCTTTTGGTGGAAGAATGAAAAATTTGCACGAGATGCTTCAAAGATTCCTACAGAAACGCCAGACATGATGAGGCAAGAAATCTACATTCCCCAAGGGGCAAAGCAGGCTGGCTCTTACGATATGGCTGAAGCTAAAGCCGTGCAGACCTATTCCCTTAAAAATGGCATCCCAGTGTACGTAAAGCACAATCCTTCATACAAGGTTGATTCCGTGAACATAGTCGTTCGCGGAGGCATATCGCACCTTACGGAAGAGACTTCTGGTCTGGAGCAGTCACTCTTTTCAATGATGGCTTCAAGTTCTGAAAAATATGACAAGGCAGCTCGCGATGTCATGCAGCACAAAACCCAAGCTGGCATTGGCGTGTACTCAAAGGTTGCAGGTTCCGCACTGACGCTTGGGGTCATCGATGATTATCTGTATGACGTCCTTCCTGTATTTACGGATGGATTTTTGCATCCGTCCTATGAGCAGTCCGTGTACGACAACATGATTACTGATTATGAGCAGTCCGTGCAGAGCATGCTGAATGATCCTTCTTCTTATCTTTCGTATGAAATGAATCGGGAACTGTACAAGAATCATCCTTTCAATACAAGGGTTGGTGTCAATCCCGATTCCCTTGCCAACATTACGATAGACAACATGAAGGCCCTGCATTCCAAAATTATGAATGCCGCTGACATTTTTGTAGTGGCAGTGGGAAGCCTTGACGGTGCAAAGCTGGTAAAGGAACTTGATAAAACAATCGGAAAGATTGAGCGAAATGATGATGCAAAGTATGTAGAGCCAGAGATTCCGGAACTTAATCTTGAAAAAGATGCCCGTGTGTTCACAATGGATTCTGCCATGGGTACTGGATTTGTTTCCAGGGTTTTCGCTTCGCCCGTTCCTTCGAGCAGCGATTACATTCCATGCGTAATTGCATCCGAGGTTTACTCTGACATTCTGTATAATTTGGTGAGGGAGCATTACGGGGCATGTTATACGCCGCGTTCTGTGGTGCAGGTTTCAAAAGCTCCGTTGGGCATGGAATATTTGTACAGGCTTTCAGATCCGAAAAATTTTGTGACGTATATGGAAGAAGCCCGGAATTTCATGGCAATGGGCAAATTCCCAGAGCCTTCGAGTTCCGATGAGTCCTATAGGGTAACAGATATTGCCAGTCATCTTGAAAGTTACAAGAACAAATACTATATTTCCACCTATTCAGAGGAGCAGACTTCGGGAAATGTAGCAGCAAACATCATTTACAATCAAATGAGCTACGGCGATATGTTCTATAATAAAAAGCTTGATGCACAGGTGAAAGACGTGACTGCTGAACAAGTCGTTCGTGCATTCAAAAAGTATTGGGTGAACGCCCCTTGCCAATGGTGGGTCATGGTTGGACCAGACTTTAAGGATGATGCAGAAAAGGCTCTTGCAGGTGAAAAATAAATGAAAAAGGCATTCGGAAATCTAAGGATGAATCCGAATGCCTTTTTATTGCATTTTTAGCCTTATTCAGAAGCTTCTTCATTTTCTTCTTGTGGAAGCTGAACTAAATCAATGTGGTGGGCAGTCACTTTATCCAGTGCAGCCTGCGCTCCTTCAAGATTGTAGGTTGTAGAGATTAATGTTGCATCCAAATCGTCTCCCTGTATAAGATATGACAAGTCTCCTATATATATGGCTTGTACATCTTCTGGTACAGAAAATTCAAGATCAAAAGGGAGTTCTGTCAACAAGTTTTTAGAACCAAACAATAAATAGATAATGTTTGAAAATTTTACAATATTATCAGAAGGTATTTTATATTTTATAAAAAAATAATTTCCGTTGCAGAAAATGCAGACATTACTTTTATAAAAATTTTCCTGTTCTTTCTGTTTTGGATAAAAACATGGAATTTGATACATGTCTGAGTGTTTTTGAGCTTCTTCATCTAATTCTGCTGTTTCTGCAAGAAATGTTCTGTTTAGCTTATTTGTATCTGCACTAATCTTTCCTACAAAAATAAATTCCTTTTTGCCGACGGTTGTTATTTTTACTTCCTTGTCAAGTTCTGTAAGATATGGCCTTGCATTGTATGCAGCTTTTGCCATTTTTATGATAGGAATATTTACTGAAACTGATTGAGCTGATATTTGTGTTATGCATAAAAATATTAATATTAAATAATTAATAAAATTCTTTTTCATTCTGAATTTCCTTATTTTTTATTCTGGGCTTTATTTTCTTCTTGAACTTCTTTATAGCGTTTTTGTAGAACTTCTTCCCATTCTGTGTCCTTGTATAATGGAATGACATGTTTGAGTACAGTTTCTTCCATCCCATCAGATTTAAGCATGTCTTTAAAAAGTCCTCCTACTTCTGTTAATTTTTCGTTGACAGCTGTAAATCTACCATCATAATATCCAAAATAGTATATTCCTGGTTCTTCAGGGACTTCTATTGTCATTGGAGTATTCTTTACTGAAAAATCCTTTTTAAATGAATTGCTTATCACGGATTTCTGGTTTCCCATTGATCCAGTATATGCTGTTTTTTTCTCTGTACCTGATAAGTGAGATAGTATATACTTACTTCCTGGTTTGACAGGTTTTGATATAAAGAAAGGTCCGTTCATTGTCTGTTTGTCTGCTGAGAATTCAGAATTTGTTTGGGTAAAGCTTGTTATTGCTTTTAAATCTGTTGAATAAAAACCTCCGTAAAACACAACAGAATTCTGCATTCTTGAATTCATCAACTAATTTTGGATCCCATTTTTTTGCTGCACAGAGTATTCCTACTGTAAGCAATGTAAGTACAATACCTATAATCTTTTTCATATTAATTCTCCTTATTCTTTACACATTCTTTATGTTTTTAATTCTATTTGGCAAAAATGGATGGCTTGAACAGGCTTCTATAAATTTAACAGAGAAGCTTCTTCTTTTCTTTGCACTTTCAATATACTTGTCTACATTTACTTTTTTATACAGACTTTTTCCAGCTGCAAGGACAAGAAGACCTTTCTCTGAACCACCGTCTGATAAATCGTGTCCGATATTGTCACAGGTGTATTCACAGCTTCTTGAGTAGGCTGCTGTTAAGAATGGAACAACAGAACTGAAAGCTGTCCAGAATCTTTTTGACATGTGGTGTCTTTTTACGTGACCCAATTCATGTCCAAGAATGAACTTTACAGCTTCAACATCTGTTTCTATCATGTCGAATATGTCGGAGTAGATTGCAATATAGTTTTTGCAGGAAAATCTTATTGCAAATGCATTCAGTGCACCTCCCTGCTGAATAAGGAAGAGAGGTGGAATCTTTTTCATGCCAAGTTCCTTTGCCATGCCTGCATAACTCTGATATATCTCAGGAAACTGTTCTTCTGTTATTTCTACACCGTTTCCTTTAAGGTAGCCGACAATGAATACTTTGTAGAAGAACACATACAGTACTATCATTATTACATATACCGAAAGTGGTGCAATCATAGCTACAATTCTTTCGTCTGCGGAAGAAAGGGCTTTAATTAAAAGCATTATGATGCATAAAATCACAAGGCTTATTACCGCTTTGATACCAAAATAAAAATTTTCTTTTTTGTTTACTCGAACTTTCATAAAGTTGCTCCTATTTATTTTTTCACGTTTTAACGTGTTTTTGCCTTCAGTTTTTGTTCAAGAACCTTTATTTTTAGTTTTTTGTCATGTTTTTTTATGTGTTTGTATTTTAACAATTGAAAGTCAAGTCCTTTTTCTATTGCATTTTCTGATGTATTTGTCTTTAACTGATGTTCAACATTGCCAGCAATATAGGCAAGTAATAAGATTTCGGAATAATTACATTCTGCCACTTCTTTAGGATAGCAACTTTCATCTATTACTACATGAACAATAGGACTTTCCAATGCGAAATTTAGTATCTCAGAATATTTGGTTGGAATAAAATCTTTTGCACAGTCTGTATCATTTCTAAATTCATCTATTAAGGCAAGAAGTTTGTTCCTGTCTTCTTCTGACAGTTCATAATTCTCTGCTTTATTTTCCCCTGCGAATTTAAATGTATGGTAGTTTGAAAATAATGGACTGTCGTCTGCAATGCCGTCTTTGGTTATACCTGCAAAATTAATGTCATTGAACAGGTAAGCCCTCATTACAATGCCTTGTCCGTCTTTATAAAAGAATTCGGCCATTATGTATTTATAACCTTCTGCATATCCAGATTTGGGATTCTGCAAGAATGTCGTGCAGCCAAAGTCTCCGTTAAACTCTTTCTTTACATCGTTATCATCAAAGGATGATATGGTATTGCTAGGAACTTCATAGCCTGCAATGTTATTTAAGCACATGAACACCCACATTGCAAACTGAAGATTTAAATCTTCCCGAGTTGTGCCTGTGTCAGCAAAAAGCGAATACCTTAATTCTCCTTCAAGACCATTTTTGGTGATCTTGAAACTTTTTGTTACGGCGACATCATCGTTTTCTTTGTTTTCAATTTCTTCCATATCGGGCGTAAGCATAAAGAAAACATCGCAGTCCTGTGGGGTTTCTGCGATTTTGAACCTGCTTCCTGCAATTCCTGCAAAACAGAAGTCTGTCATTACTAAAAATAGTAAAATGAACAGAATAAAATATTTGTTCTTTAACATAATGATATTTTCTCCTTTTTTATGTTAAAATAATATGGTAATAGCGTAATGCTAAAAGATAGCCTAGAGATTATGCTTATGAAGTCAAGATATGAATTATTAATAAAATATGTGAGTAGATGGGGGGTAATTGTTAAAACTTTTATATTCATGCAACAAGTATACCTCTATACCTTATATTTGTCAAGTTTTAGAACGTTTTAACAGATTTTTAATAAATTTCTTTTTGTGGTATTGACTTTTTTTGAATGATATTGTAAGGTAAAAATACAAAACATCAAAGGCGATGTGAATAGTTTTTTTTAGTAGTTTCGAAAAGTTCGGAACGATTAAAGCAACTGTTCACATCGCTTTTTTATTTTATCGATTTTACGGAGGATATGTATGGCTGTTAATGTCCCTGAATTGTTTGGCAGCATGGTTTTTAACCAGAAAGTAATGAAAGACAGATTGCCAAAAGAAACATTTAAGGCTCTCAAAAAAACACTTGACGATGGAGAGCCTCTGCACATAGACATTGCAAACCAGGTGGCTCATGCAATGAAGGAATGGGCCATAGAAAAAGGTGCAACTCACTATACGCACTGGTTTCAGCCATTGACGGGAATTACTGCAGAAAAACATGATTCATTCATTACACCACAGGATGACGGCAGTGTAATCATGGCTTTCAGCGGAAAGGAGCTTGTAAAGGGTGAGCCTGATGCTTCTTCTTTTCCTTCTGGAGGTCGTCGTGCTACATTTGAAGCACGCGGCTACACTGTATGGGATCCAACTGCATATCCGTTCATAAAGGAACATACACTCTGCATTCCTACTGCCTTCTGTTCATATACGGGTGAAGCTTTGGATAAAAAGACTCCGCTCTTGCGTTCCATGGAAGCTTTGAATGTTCAGGCAAAGCGCGTTTTAAAACTCTTTGGCAAAGATGTAAGTCATGTTGCTACGACAGTCGGTCCTGAACAGGAATATTTCATTGTAGACCGTAAGTTGTTTGATGAACGAAAAGATCTTCGCATGACAGGGCGTACTCTGTTTGGTGCAAAGCCGTCAAAAGGTCAGGAAATGGACGACCAGTACTTTGCTGCGCTCAATCCTCGAATTGTAGAATACATGGAAGATTTGAATGAAACATTGTGGAAGTATGGAATTTATTCAAAAACAGAGCATAATGAAGTAGCCCCTGCCCAGCATGAAATGGCTCCGATTTTTACAACGACAAATCTTTCGACAGACCAGAACCAGCTGACAATGGAAGTCATGAAAAAGGTTGCAAAGCGTCATGGTCTTGACTGTCTGTTGCACGAAAAGCCATTTGCAGGAGTAAACGGTTCCGGCAAGCACAATAACTGGTCAATGTCTACTAATACAGGGGAAAACCTTCTTGAACCTGGAAAGACCCCTGCCAGCAATGCCCAGTTTATTCTGTTCCTGACAGCAATCATTAAGGCTGTTGATGAAAATCAAGATTTGCTTCGCATTTCTGTTGCAAGTGCGGGAAATGATCATCGCCTTGGTGCAAATGAAGCTCCTCCTGCCATCATTTCTGTCTATCTTGGTGATGAACTTCATGCTGTTCTGAAATCCATTAAGGACGGTACTCCGTACAGCAGCGAGTCTAACCGAAAGATGACGATTGGCGTTGATGTTCTTCCTCCTATTCCTAAGGATTCGACAGACCGCAACAGAACATCTCCGTTTGCATTTACAGGTAACAAGTTTGAATTCCGCTCATGTGGTTCGAGTCTGTCCATTGCAGGTCCAAACACGACGTTGAATTCGATTGTCGCCTACACGCTCAAACAGTTTGCCGATGAGCTTGAAAAGGCTTCAGACTTTAATGCAGCATTGCAGAGTCTTATCAAGCGCGAAATAACTTCGCACTGGCGGATTGTATTTAATGGAAACGGATACGATGCTTCTTGGGTAAAGGAAGCTGAAAAACGCGGCTTGATGAACTTAAAGACTCTTCCTGATTCAATGGCTCATTACCTTGATGCAAAAAATGTAAAGCTCTACACGGAGATGGGGGTGTACACCGAAGTTGAAATGAAGAGCCACTATGACATTAAGCTTGAAAAATATGCACAAGTGCTGAACATTGAAGTTCAGACAATGCTGGAAATGATAAACAAGGACATTTTGCCCGCTGCCTATAAATATATGCGCGATGTAAGCAAAACGGTTGTTGACTTGAAGGCTGTCGTTCCTACAGCAAAAGCGACTGCAGAAGTTTCATTGCTTTCAACGCTTGATGGCCTTGTCAATGAACTTGCTGTTAAGGAAGAGGCTTTATGCAAGGCTCATCTTGCTGCAAAATCTTCGGATGATCCGATGACTGTTGCCCGTGCGTATGTTGATTCTGTTATTCCTGCAATGACGGAAGCCCGTGCTGTTGCAGATCAGATTGAACCTCTGCTTGGCGAAGATTATAAGCCGTTCCCTTCTTACGAAGACCTTCTGTTTAGAGTGTAAGGCAACCTCTAAAAAACTCGTCTTTGACGGGTTTTTAGAGGCATTCATAAGTTGATTTGACTGTCATTCATCCCTCTTAGATGAAAGAGAGGGATGGGTAAACTCCTCCTACAGAGTTTGTGCTGCCAACCAGCTCCACAAACTCTGTTCTTGTTTGCACTGGTCGTTAAAAAGATATATCCAGGACCAATGTCCGTTGTATTCCGTTCCGTCTTCTGTACAGACATTTTTGAACAAAGAAACATGAGCATGTGGCAGTCTGCGGGTTGTGGGAATAATGTGTTCAAGAGGAAGTACTGTTGTGTCGTTTTCAGCGGCGACAAACCAGAGTGGTACTTTTTTTAGGGTTTCAATGTCTGCATCTGAAATCCATGAGTCATTGTACGCTTCGCATACTGGATATGCGGCTGCAAAATATCCGGGATATTTTAAAAGAAGGTTCATAGTCATGTACCCGCCGTTAGAACAGCCTCCCAGATATATTCTTGAAGAATCAACAGCCTTATGCTTTTTGACAAATTCCTTTATGACGTGCATGCATTCTTCTGTGTACTGGGAAGATTTGTCTGTTACGGAATCTTTTTCAATGTCATACGGTTCAGCATGATTCATCCACACCGTTGGTGTTTGAACGCACAGAACGTATGCACCTTCGGGAAAGTACGACTGGATTTTTTCTTCGGCAAGGGCTGTTACTTTGTTTCCCAACAGGACGATTTGTGTGTCGCTGCCGCCTTCTCCTGCTCCATGCAACCATATAATCAACGGGTGTTTTTTTTCATCGTCATACGTTGGCGGTGCATAGTAGCACGCTGAAAGCCTGTTGAATGTCTTTATGTCTTCGAATACAGTTGTCTGAGGACAGAACATGTCGTTGTATGCGGTGATGGGTGTTTGTAGCTTTGGGTGTGCAATGGTGTATGGATATTCTTTTTTCCACTCGTTTAATTGTGCTTCATTATTCCACAGAAAAGGGCTTTCCTCCGTTTGTAGGGGATGTACTGCCAATTCCAGTGCTATATGATTGTTTTCATTTGCATTTTCAGAATGAATTCCGTTTAAATCACAGAAATAGCAGTCTGTAACGTCCCTTTTTTTTCCTTCTGCAGTTACGGTGAACAGGGATGGCATCATGTCCTGCTCTGTAAAATGAGCGATTGAATCTGTGTTGACGATGATTTTTTTGATGGCAGGTCCCCAGTCGCATCCTTCAATGACAAGCGTGTAAGAATTTGTCTTTTCCTTGAACTGTTCAAGCGTTTCCCGTATCATTTTTTTCTTCCACTGGGAAATGACGAAAAAAAGCAGTGCCATGACTGCCATGATGATGATGCCTGATGTTGTGCTCATTGTGATTCCTTGAATATTGAGATGTGTTTCTTCATGAATTTGCCTACTGTTGTAATTGCAGGTCCGATGGCAAATGCCATGATTGTGGAGCCGAGCATAGAGCCTTGCACTCCGTTTGCTGCAAGTTTGCCTGCTGCAAGTCCTATGCCTACCGCAAGCAGGTCATAGGCAATTCGTATGATGAAATATGGTATTTTGCTGATTTTTTGACTGATTATTTTGATTGCCGCATCGTAAGGAGAAAGTCCCATTTCAGAATTCATGTAGACTGCGGCAGAAATGACAAAAAAGATGATTGCAATGATGAATGTAAATATTCTAACGTAAAAAAACTTAGGGTTCGTTATGATGTCATGAAAGCCACTGTTCTTCCACAGCCATGTAAAAAAGTCGGCAGTGTATCCAATAAGAACCATGTTGAGGAGTGTTCCTGCTCCAATAAGGCGCGGATTGCAGGCAATCGTAAAAATGAGCATGACAAGGTTGAGCGTAAACTGCCAGTTTCCAAGAGTCCAACCGATTTTGTTCGAAATGTTTATGTTCATGAATGAACAGGGGTCTGTGCCCCATGCAGCTTCAATCAAAAATGAAAGGGAAAAACCCATCAAAAAAATGGCGGCTGCTACGACAAGGAATTTTTTCCAAAAATTCTTTACAATAAACTGCTGTAGGCTTAGTTTCATAATTTCCTCGAAGCTGCATTATAATATAGAACAAATATCACTGCAAGGGATAAATTTACAGGAAATTCTTTTTTTCTTGCAGAGCTTCAGCATGAAAATATTCTTACAGGTAAAAGCATCGGTGCAGCCAGCACTCAGTTCAAAAGCCCCTGAAGTTTTATTGGGAAGGAAACTTTTTATAGAAATTTTCAGATTTCCTATTGCACAAGAACTATAAGGCATGTATACTGACATAGGAATGGTTTTTATGTTTAGAACCATGTCCTGCAATAAAAAGTAAAATGAAAAAAATGAGATGCATTATGAAAGTTATTACTGCAAATGAAATTTCAAAACCTTCAGTAACAAAAAGAGCCCTTGCCCTTTTTATCGCCCTTACCTACCTGTCATGCCTTGCGCCTACCGTAGTGTATGCAGAAGCTGGAAACTCAGGTGCTCCTCAGCCATCGGGCAGTCAGCTGTATGCTGCAAACCTGATAAGTGCAGAGGAAGGCGGTGAAGTCCGACTCGGA
>JAFVDR010000079.1 GCA_017476165.1 Treponema sp.
CGCCAGCATACTTGGAATCAGAAGCGTTCTTGTTCGTACTCCAGCCTGCGAACTTGTAACCGCTCCTGCTGAATTTGTTTGCACTCAATGCAGCAGCCTTGTCATACGTCGCACTCTGGTCACTCATGCTTCCCGTACCGCCGTTCGCATCAAACTTTATCGTATATGTAATCGGTTTCCACACCGCGTACAGCGTCACGCTCGCCCCAAGCTCCGAAGTCAGTGCAGGAATGCTGGACGCATCGGTATACTTAGGGCTAGTTGCAGAAGCACTTGTTGCCCATCCTGCGAACGTGTAGCCGGTTCGGCTAAAGGAGTTCGGGTTGAGCGACGTTGAACCGTCAAGGGAAGCTCCCTGTCCAGACATAGAACCAGTACCGCCGTTGGCACTGAATGAAATCGTGTACGTATTGCTTGCCCACACAGCGTACAGAGTAATCGTTACACCGTTGTCTGCCGTCAGGTTCTTCACGCTTGCTCCGCCTGCGTAGTCAGAACCCGTTGCACTGCTAGTCTTGCTCCAGCCCATGAACTTGTATCCGTCGCGGCTGAACTTGTTCGCACTCAAGGAAGCAGCTTTGTCATAGGTCGCAATTTGGTTGCCCATGCTGCCCGTTCCGCCATTTGCATCGAATTTGATTGTGTATGTATTCGGCTTCCACACGGCATACAGCGTGACGGCATCATCGTCTGTAAGGGCAGAAACGCTTTGTCCGTTAGAATATGCAGCAGTTGCTGCAGACTGCGTTGTCGCCCAACCTGCAAACGTGTAGCCAGTCCGTGTAAATCCATTACTGCTCAACGAAGTTGGCGATGCGGAAGATGCCGTTTGGTCTGCCATGGTTCCGCTGCCGCCATTGGCATTGAACGTTATTGAATACGCTCCTTCCGTCCACAATGCGTACAGGGTGATTGTAACGCCATTGTCGGCGGTCAAGTTCTTTACGCTTTCGCTGTTTGAATGTGCAGGGCTTGAAGCATCGGCAGAACTGCCCCAGCCGCTGAACGCAAAGCCCTTGCGCTTGAATGCGTTTGCTGGCAGATTCATAGCCTTGTCATAGGTTGCTCCCATATTTGACATGCTTCCCGTTCCGCCGTTCGCATCGAATTTGACAGTGTATGTATTCGGCTTCCACATTGCGTACAGAGTAATCGTCACTCCATTCTCTGAAGTCAAATTAGAAACACTGGCCTTGTCTGAATATGCAGTGCCAGTACCGTCAGATTTCGTATTCCATCCTGCAAAACTGTAGCCTGTCTTTGTAAATCCGTTCGGCGTAAGCGAAATTGAAGAACCATAAGTAGCAGGTGCAGAGGCTGTCGAACCACCTGTTCCTCCGTTCGTATTAAATGCAATTGTATAAGTATTTGCCGCGTAAGAAATGTTCACCACCGTGCTTCCATCATCTGCTATGCTCGTGTTCGGCACGCCCGATGGATGGTACCCCGGATATTCATTTGCAGTTGCATTTGTATTTCCGCCTGAAACACCTGTCAAACCGCTTTGGGTGTCCGCAGCCGTACCGTCTGGCATGACGTGCCTCACCGTGTAGGTTGCAGGAGTTCCCTCTTTCCATACTGCATACAGAGAAATGCTCACTTTTAGAACAACCTTGCTTCCTGGCTGATACTTTACAGTTCCTCCAGAACTTGTCGCCCATCCAATGAACACGTACCCCTCGCGGACAGGTTTTGTTGTCGTAATGGTAACAGATCCACCTACTGAAGCTTTTGTAACGGACGGTGCAGATACACCATCAGCATCTGAATAGTATGTAACGGTAAAAACGGCTGCCGAGCTGGAAGAAGAAGTTGCAGAATCGTCATCGTCATAGCTTATGCCTCCATCACCAGAGCCACCTCCTGCACACGACACGGTCAAAAAAAGCAAGCCTATGAAAACAAAAATGCCATAAAAACGGAACAAGTTCCTCATATCAGAGTCCTCCTGTAGATTAAAAGCTGCAAATTCCCTTGCCAGCTAATTTTTACGTACTTTTTGGACTTTGCCGTTGCACATCATATATGAATGCCATCTGTGTTTTGTTTGACTTATTATTCTGCAAAACAGCAATTTTATTGCTTTTTATGCAATAATAAATAAAGTTTATTACACAAAAAGCAATATGTCAACAAAAATATGGCTTACAATACTGTATTTGAGAAGGCATGCGTGTGATTACAGAAGAGTTTTTTCGTGACAGGCTACGTTTTCTAAGGAACGAACGCAAAATTTCTGCAAGGGAAATGAGCCTTGCACTGGGGCAGAACGAGACTTACATAAATAAAATTGAGACAGGACGATGGATGCTCTACGACCATTTCTTCTTTTCTTAAAATCTGTGAATATTTTGACATTCAGCCAGCAGCTTTTTTTGACAGTGAGCGACAAAATTCTGTTTTAAATGATGACGAACTGCTTTCCTACTTCCACCGTCTTACACCCAGACAGTCGCAATACATGACAGCCTTTCTCCGAGACTTGACGGAATCACCAGCAGAACACTAACGGATGTCCCACTGCAGCATCCGACTGCCCGTAAAGCCAGACCTAATCAATCCTGCAGCCAACGATGCTGTAATGAAGGTCGAACCCTTCAAAGCCGAATCTCTTTTCTGCAATGACAATTGCAAGCCTGCCTTCGAACGGACTTTTGATGTAACCGCAGACATAGACATCATCTACCGTTACATTTTTCTTTGCACTGACAATTTTTGAACCCCTTTTTCCATCCGATGCAACGCATTCATAATTGATGATTCTAAACATCTCGTGCATAAGCCTGCCGGTATCCGTTACAGAAACCTGAATGTCTGCAAAGGACTCTCCATCTTCATACGGAAGTTCCTTAAACTGGCATGGGACCATTGCAATGTCATACTGAGCTAACGCATCATCTATTTCTGCATGATATTCTTCAATTAAAGAATCTACTGTACTGCCATTCCCATCATTACCACTGCCCTGTAGATTCACAAGGATTTCATCCGACACCAAGTCCTGTATGTAAAAGGATGCCTCGGAACAGCCTGTACCTTCCAGCATCTGCTGTTCCATAAAAGCAAAATGCCCATCTTTGGAAAACCCAATGGCATACAGAATTGTATTGTCATATACACAGTGAAGAGAGTCAAGATTGTTCTTTTCTGCAACAAAGACAGACGGCTTTACCATCAGCTTTGATACGTCCACATCCTGTATGCCGATGGCTTTTTCCTGCCTCAAAACAGGTTCCCCCTGCTCCGCACTGAATTCAGAAATGGAGTGCAACACCTGTTCCTGTGCAGGAGACGAAACATCAGAAAGATGTTCATCGGAAAGCTGCGCATCATCCTTTTTGCTGCAAGAAAAGCACAAGATGCATATCAGGGTCATTGTAGGAAAGAGAACGGAAAAACGTGAGGTTGCATTTGTTTTCATAGCCGTAAGAACGCCTCCTGCCACTACTGTATACAAACCGGCAGCGTTATTCAAGGCTATCGACGGGACTTGCTATATCCTTATGATTTTTCCCCCATTGCATTCGGGAACTCTTTTTCCATCTTTTACGGCACACATTCCGTTTACAAATACAAAGTCAATTCCATCCGGGGGAAGATCAGGGTTACCACATCCAGGAAAATCTGCATTCTCCTTAATTGTTTCAGGATTGAACACAAGCAAATCAGCTTTTGCACCCTTGCAAATCCTTCCTCGATCATGCAGTTGAAGCACTTTTGCAGGAATATATGTGCATCTGCGGACAGCTTCCGTCAAAGGCAAAAGTTTTTTTTCATGAACCATAATCCGAAAGAATCGTGCAAAGACCGCTGCATCCTGGGGGTGCCCCTGTCCTGGCAAAGCCCTTCCACTATCAGATGATACCATTACATTTGGAAAAGTCAGAGCCTTGTAAATGTCATCTTCAACGCCTGTAAAGCAAATTATGCAGCAGTCAGGCTCGTTTTTCCTCATATATTCAAATTTTTCTTTATCTAAATGCTGTCCGCAAAAAATGCCGTTTGCCGCAACGAACTGGCTGTAATCCCAGTGATTTGCATCTATCTGATCCTGATCATAGCACGTAGAGCCTGCCATTGTATTGAACGCAGTATACATGCCACTGTCGGCCCAGATGCGGAATCCTTTTGCCTGATAGTCTGCAATCATGTCAAGGCATCTGTCCATTTGCCCATCTGCGAACATGTATGACAGGTGTGAGACAATAACGTCTGCACCTGTATTTTTGGCAACGTCAAGTGTTTCTTTTAGAGATTGCCAGTCATTCGGAAAATTCAATCTCGTATGAACGGCAACGGGCTTACCTGCTTCGGCAGCGACTCTGGCAACCTGCATAAACTCATCAGTGGTCGTTCCCGGTGCATACTGAATGCCAAACGAAATGCCGCATGCTCCGTCAAGAAGATCTTTCCGTGCAAAGTCCTTCATTGCATCAATTTGAGACTGGGTGGCACTCCTGTAGCAGTCCACTGCACCAGCCTTTTCCCTCAGGGTAAAAGAATGCCCCGTAAAAGAAGTTTGGTTTATGTTAAAGCCTTTTTCTTCTTGCAAAAGGTAAAATTCCTTTATTGACGATGCACACGCAGGGCTTATGCCGCAATTGCCTACGGCAACAGTAGTCACTCCCTGTGCAAGCTCCTTTTCCCCACAAAAATAGCAGCCATCTGTATGTGCACGGACATCAATGATGCCAGGCACTAATACATGTCCCTGTGCATCATAGATTTCAAAGCCGTCAACTGCATCGGGAATGCAGCTTTCGCGAACAATTTCCTTTATGCAATCGTCCTGAATGACAATGCTTCCAAGAAACTGTTCACAGGATTCAGGATCTATGATTGATGCATTTTTTATTATCTTTCCCTTTTTCATAAAGTCGTTTATTTGAATTCTGTCCATATCCTGTCATAGATTTCCGTGACAGTTCCTACATTTTCAATTGATTCTACCGAATCAAGAAGCCCCTCGGGAGCTATTGCAACGTTTTTAAGTTCTTCTTCTGACAATACGGATTTTGCATGTTTGCTGCAGTTCTGATAATAGGTGTTCAGTTCCATATTCCGTACGCTTTCCTGTGACAAAAGAAAATTGATGAGGGCATATGCATTATCCTCATTTGGAGCATTCACTGGAATGATGTAATTATCCTGCTGGCTAAAAATGCCTGAAGGATATGCTATTTTTAAGCCAAGCGAAGGGTCTCTGTCAATCCCAGCTTTGCATTGCGAAGCGTTTGCATAGCACACGGCAGCCTCGCCATTAACGACAAAACCTTCAGGATCATCTGTACTGAATGCCTTTACGTTTTTTCTGAACGTGCGCAACCATGCCTGTGCTTCAGAAAGGTGCAAAGAATCTTTTTCGTTATACGAATATCCATTTACAGAAAGGGCAAGCCCAATATTTGCACGAGGATCATCTGTAATTACGACATTGTTCTCAAGAGAAGGATCGGCAAGGTCAGAAAGACTGTCGAACGTTAATGATGTTTCTTTGGGATTGTAAAGGACTGCCGGAAACATTACTGCATACGGAACGGTATAGCTGTTTTCGGGGTCAAAGAATTTGCTCTGGAACACAGGATCTATTGAGTCATAATTAGGAATCTTGGACACATCGAGTTTCTTAAGCAAGTTTCCTTTTTCATTCATGATGTCAATGATGTAATCACCGCAAATTACGACATCGTACTGTCCTCCATTTACGGCTTCCAATTTTGCAAGCATCTCTTCATTTGTAGAAAAATACGTGTAATTGACTTTTATGCCAGTTTCCTTTTCAAATGCTGAAATATTGACATCAGGAACGTATTCCTGCCACGTAAAAAGGTTCACAACACCATTTGCCTTTGTCTTTTTTCCGCATCCAGTTAGAGAGAATACCACAAGAGCCACAGCAAGAATCATGCAATTTTTTTTCATAAAATACCTCCGCTCATTGAGCTTTATTTTTTTTAGATCTGCTGTCAATCAAATACCGAAGGGCAACAGACAGAAATGTTACAAGAGTCATTAATGCACACAAAGAGTTTATGACAGGGCTTGGCTTTAGCCTGAGCATTGAATAGATTTTCAAAGGAAGGGTTGTTCCGTCAGCCCCCGATGAAAAGGTTGTTATAATTACGTTGTCCAAGGAAAGAACAAAGCTTAGCAGTGCAGAAGACACGATTGCAGGAACGATGTCAGGAATGAGTATATCGCAAAAAGCCCTTGTCTTGCTTGCTCCAAGTGTTCTTGCAGCCTCTATCGTCAATATATCCACAGTTGAAAGCCTAGCACGTACCATGATTATCGTGTAGGGAATGCAAAAAGTCGAATGGGCTATCGATACGGAATAAAGACCAAATGGAAATTTCAAAAAGGAAAACCAAGTCAAAAATGCTATGCCGTAAATTATTTCAGGTAAAAGAATCGAAAGATAAGACATGTTTTCGAGAAATCTGTTTATTTTTGAATCACGTTCCCACATAGAAATTGCCGCAGGAATTCCCAGCAGGAGGGAAAGAATGACAGTAATGACAGCAATCAAGAAAGAATTTCGTACAGCAAGACCAATTTGAGCATTAGAAAACAATGCCTTATACCAACGCAAGGAAAGACCGTACCACACGGCACTGTTAGGAGATGTTGTATTGTTAAACGAATAAATTACAACCATGGCAATCGGAAAATAAAAGAAAAGCAGTATGAGCCATACATACCCTTTTCCAACAGTTCTCTTCACATTTACGGCCATATTTTCCTCACACTATTCCTATGGAAGCCTTATTTCCCAAAGCCTTCTTGTAAAGCCTAATAAGAGCCAAAGACAGTATTGACATTATTACAGACAGTGCTGCACCGAACGGCCAGTTCCTGGCTTCAAAAAACTGATTTTTGATAAGATTTCCAAGCAGGATGGAATTTGCCCCACCCAGTAAATCTGAAACATAGTAAATGCCAATGGATGGCATAAAGACCATGATGCAACCAGTCATTATGCCACTGAACGTCTGAGGGACTATAACGAACAGAAACGTCTGCACTTTATCTGCCCCAAGGTCGCTGGAAGCATCGATTAATGTCCTGTCAAGTTTTTCTATTGCGTTATAAACCGGCAGAATCATGAAGGGAAGCATCGTATAGACTATGCCAAGCATGACTGTAGACTGGTGGTAAAGAAAGTCATGGGGAGATTTGAAAATGTTCAAAGCAGTAAAAACAGTGTTGATGATTCCTTTTTTCTGCAGGATAATAATCCATCCGTACACGCGAATGAGCGTATTTGTCCAAAACGGAATCATCAAAAGAGTCATAATCAATGCCTGCTTTCTTTTAGAAAAAAAGGTAACGCAAAATGCGAACGGATATCCTATAACAAGGGTCAGCACCGTTGTTACTGCTGCGACAAAGAAAGAATGCACGAATATCTTTATGTACAAAGGATCGAACACCCTTTTATAATTGTCAAATGTAAAATGAGGCTCAATGCCCCACTTTGTTCCTTTAGTCATGAAGCTTATTGCAACTATATACACCAAGGGAATTGCCATGCAGAATATCATCCATGCGAATGCAGGAAGAGAACCTGATATTGATACATTGACCCTGCCTGTCTTCTTCATTATATGCCACCTTGCAATCTCGATTCTTTTTTTTCATTCACAAGGACACTTTCAACAGGAGACCATGTAAAATAAACGTCAGTTCCTGCTGGAGGTATGACATTACGTCCACTAACTGCACTCGCGGTAAATACAAATCCATTCTGAGTTTCTATGTCAATTCGTGAAAAAGAACCGTTAAAGTGATGGTTTACAATTTTTCCGTCCAACTGAAACCCATAGTCAGGAAGTTTGCTTTTGTCAGTGTTCCAATAAATGGTCTCCGGCCGCACGGATATGTACAGGCTTGCATACCGTTTGTAAGAAGCATCATATTTGTTGATAACCGTTCCTGCAGGTGTTATGAGCCGAGCAAAAAGCTCATTTGCTTTAAGAAATTCCAATTCAGTCACCGCAGATATTATGTTAGTGTCGCCAATGAAGTCTGCTACATATTTGCTTTCTGGCTTGTTGTATATTGCCAGTGGAGTATCAACCTGCTCAAAACATCCCTCGTTCATCAGGCATATCCGAGTGGACAGATTTAAGGCTTCTCCCTGGTCATGTGTAACATAAATGAACGTAGTTCCTGTCGTCTGCTGAATCCTTTTCAAATCTGCCTGCATCTGCTTTCGAAGCTTTAAATCCAATGCAGCCAAAGGTTCGTCAAGCAGCAGTATGTCAGGCTCTGTAGCCAAGGCTCTTGCAAGTGCAACCCGTTGTTTCTGTCCACCAGAAAGATTTGCCGGATACCTGCGTTCAAAAGAATCCAGCTGAACCAAGGAAAGGTATTTACGGGCTTTTTCCTCTATGTTTTTTTTGTCGAATCCCCTTACCTTTAACCCGTAGCCAACATTTGCAATTACAGACATGTGAGGAAAAAGGGCATAATTTTGGAAGACTGTATTTACATTCCTTTTGTTTGGAGCCACATTCGTTATGTCTTTTCCGCGAAGAAAAACGCTCCCTGTCGAAGGAGTTTCGAGACCTGCAATAATGCGCAGCAATGTTGTTTTTCCGCAACCGCTGGCACCAAGAAGAGTAATGAATTCTCCTTTTTCTACTTCAAGAGAGATATTCCTTAAAATTTCGCAATTGCCAAATCTTTTTGTTACACCCTGAATGGAAAGTATTGTTTCTGCCATACGACTCTTCCTTACGTGGTGAGTATAATTTTTATTTTTACAAAAGTCTATCATTTAGATAGGCAATCTTTATACTGTTTTTTTATTGCTTCTTATTGGAAAAAACTATAAGGTCATGTCGAAAAAGTCACGAAAAAGAGTTATTCGAGATTCCCATAAGACCAGACATACACATTTTTCTTTCAAACAGACAATTCCATGGTATACTTTTTACAAGGCTTTCGCTTTTAAAAGTGGAAACAGTTGAAAAAGGAGATGCAATGAAAATCAATGCAACCGAAATGAAATGGACGCGGCAACCGAAGCAGAGTTTGGTAACAAAGGACCGCGTAGAAATAACAACGGAACCTTTCACAGACTTGTGGCAAAGGACTTACTACCATTTTAGAAACGACAATGCACCCGTACTGCAACTGTCATCTTCAGAACAGTATTTTTCATTCGTAGTCCGCACCGAATTTGACACGAAAGTGCGCTATGACCAAAGCGGAATCATCATGTATCTGAACAGCGAAAACTGGCTGAAAGCTTCTATGGAATATGAAAACGATGCTATCCAGCGGCTTGGAAGCGTAGTAACAAACAACGGATACTCGGACTGGGCATCCGTTGATGTCGATGCAAGCATAAAGTCAGTGTGGTTCAGACTCAGCCGACGCGAAGACGACTTTTGCATAGAACATTCCCTTGACGGTACTCATTTCAAGCAGATGAGAATCTGCCATGTCTTCAATGCAAAAGACACCATTCACTTTGGCATCTATGCATGCAGTGCAGAAAACTCCTCGTTCAAGGCTGTGTTCACCGACATGGAACTGACAGAATGCAAGTGGCTGGCACACGATGGACAGGCACCTGACAGCGACTAGGAGTCTAACAGCGAACCGCTGTCAAGCAAACCGCTTTCTCATCACCCTATTTTATGCTACACTGTCTGAATGAGCAGACAAATGATTATGGGCAACCAGGCAATTGCACTGGGAGCCCTCAAGGCGGGAGTCAACCTTGTGGCTGGTTACCCCGGAACACCTTCAAGCGAAATTATAGAATTCATAGCCAAATACAATAAACAGACAGGCACATACGTTGAATGGTCTGTAAACGAAAAGGCGGCAGTAGAAGTAGCAGCAGGTGCAAGCTATGCAGGCAGCAGAACGCTTGTCACCATGAAGCAGGTGGGTCTCAATGTTGCCTCCGACCCAGTCATGTGCCTTTCTTATGTGGGCATCAAGGGCGGCATGGTCATCGTCTCGGCCGATGATCCAGGACCGATTTCAAGCCAGACGGAGCAGGACACAAGAACGTTCGGCTCATACTCAAAGATTCCCGTATTCGACCCTTCAACACCACAAGAAGCCTTTGACATGATTCAGAAAGCCTTTGATTTGTCGGAAAAATACTGTACACCCGTCTTGCTGCGTCCCACCACGCGGGTAGACCATGCCTACGAATCAATGGAATTTCCAGAACTGCCGCCCTGCCGCACGCCAGGTGTGTTTGAAAAGGACACGCAGCGGTGGGTCATCTTTCCGCGGGCATCCTACAACAACCACAAGCGCATATTCAACAGAAACGAATCCATCCTGCCTCAGGAATTTTCGCAGGGCGCGTTCATGAACGCGTTCAACAGAATAGAAGGAGCCGACGGCACAAAGATTCACGGTTCCGGGCTGAACCTTGCAGCTGGAGGAATTTCGTGGTGCTACCTAAAGGAAGCCCTCGCCATGCTGAAATGCCAGCACCCTGAAAACGAAAGCATTGCACAGGCACGCATCCTCAAAATCGGAACGCCATACCCATTTCCAAATCCCCTTGCAAAGGAATTCCTTTCGGACAGCCAGAGCATTACGGTCTTTGAAGAGCTTGATCCCGTCATAGAGCAGAACCTGCTTTTGCTGTGCGGCAAAGAAAAACTTCAGGCCACGATACACGGCAAGCTTGACGGAACAGTGCCAGAAGCAGGAGAACTTTCTGTAGAAATCATAAAGGAAATCCTCGAACAGCTTGCCCATATTGAAAGTAAAGAGCAAAAACAATCTCCGTCTCTCCAGTTGCCAGAAACAGACCTGCCTGTCCGTCCGCCCGTCCTGTGCGCAGGATGCCCCCATCGGGGAGCATTCTATGCCGTAAAGCAGGCAATGAAGGGACAAAAGACAGCCTATTGCGGTGACATCGGCTGCTACACGCTCGGCAATGCAAAGCCTCTTGACATGTGCGACACCTGTCTGTGCATGGGTGCAGACATAACGATGGCACAAGGTTTTTACCACAACGAAAACGACAGAACCTGCTTTTCGTTCATAGGCGATTCTACTTTCTTTGCGTCCGGCATTACGGGAGTCGTCAATGCAGTCTACAACCAGTCTCACCAGACACTTTGCATCCTTGACAATTCAACTACTGCCATGACAGGACACCAGCCTCATCCAGGAACAGGCGTTACCATGATGGGCGACATCGTTGAAAAAATCAGCATCGAAGCCATTCTAAAAGCCATAGGCGTAAGCCCCGTACTGACGGTAAACCCATTTGACCAGACCAAAGCCGTAGCCGCAGTAAAGCAAGCTGCCACAAGTCCCGGAGTCAGTGCAGTCATTTTCAAAGCCCCCTGCATCGCCATTGCTGCAAAAGTGGGCTGGGAAAAGCCTCATGCACTTACAGTCAACGCAGAAAAATGCATAGGGTGCAGGAAATGCATCAATGAACTTGGCTGTCCGGCGCTGAGCGTTGCCCAAGACAAAAAAGTGCTCATAGACGCATCGCTATGCACGGGATGTGGTCTTTGCACCACCATCTGTCCAACAAAAGCCATCAGCTGAAAACAGGAGAAACTCAATGTCCAGAAACATATTGATCTGCGGAGTCGGAGGACAAGGAACAGTCCTTGCGGCAAAACTCATTGCACAAGCAGCGGTAAGCGCAGGAAAAAAAGTGCTTTCTGCCGAAACCATCGGAATGGCACAGCGCGGTGGCTCCGTTGTAAGCCACGTGCGCATAGGCGAAGACGCATTTTCGCCCCTCATTCCAAAGCAGCAGGCAGACATCATCATATCGTTCGAAGCTGCCGAAGCCGTCCGGAACCTTTCATTCCTTAAGCCCAACGGCATGATAATCGTAAACAAAAAGGTTGTTCAGCCGGTAACGGCAAGCCTGACGGGAAAAACGTTTTCCGAAGACACAATGATACAGGCTCTGAACGGCTGCACCCCCAACGTTACCTGCGTGGACACGGACAAGGGATGCACCGTACTGGGCAGTCCGAAAGTCGTCAACACGCTGCTACTGGGTGCAGCATGCCGTACGGGAATCATAGAAATGAAGGACATCGAGCAGGCAATCAAGCTGCTGGTAAAGCCAGCCTTCTACGACCTGAACATTCAGGCACTGCACTACGGGCAACAGCTCGCCTAAAAAACGTGCACAAGGGAACTAGGGATACAAAAAAATACAATGGTGTGCTATCATAGTATATATGCTCGACTGGATATACAAAGGTTCAGGCTCTGCCTCGGTGACAATCATTTCCATCTCAATAATGCTGCTGTCAGGCTTCATCATGTCGCGAATCATAAAAAAACTGAAGCTTCCCAATGTAACAGCATATATTCTGGCAGGCATCATCATCGGCCCATTCTGCCTGAACCTTATTCCACACCATGTCATAGACAACACGGACTTTCTTCCTGACATTGCCCTTGCATTCATTGCATTCGGCACGGGAGAATTTTTCAGGCTGGACACGCTAAAGAAAAACGGGTCAAAAGTCATTGTCATTACAGTGCTGGAATCCTTTACCGCATCCCTGCTGGTATTCATTACCGCGTTCTGCATCCTGCATCTGGAACTGGCATTTTCCATAGTACTTGCGTCTCTTGCAGCCGCAACAGCACCAGCTTCCACCATGATGACCATACGTCAGACCGGAGCAAAGGGCGACTTTGTGGAAACACTTCTGCAAGTGGTTGCCTTCGATGACATTGCAGGCCTTTTGGCATACAGCGTTGCCATATCCATAGCAGTCCATTCATACACAGGGGAACCTTTTCCGTATCCCGCATACTAAGCCCCTTGGCTGTAAATGCCTGCGTTATCGTGCTCGGACTGCTGTTCGGGCTGTTGATGCAACTTGTCATCCAGAAGCGTCGTTCCAGCGACAACAGGCTCATCATTGCCGTAGCCCTGCTCTTTGCATTCTGCGGCATCTGCACCATCTTTGAAGTTTCGCCCCTGCTCGGCTGCATGTCCATGGGAACCATGTACATCAATGCAACGAAGGATGAAAAACTGTTTCGTCAGCTCGCCTACTTTAGTCCTCCAATCCTATTGCTTTTCTTTGTACGTTCGGGCATGTCATTTGACCTTCAGTCCCTCGTGCATCCAAGCGGAGCAATAGGTTCGTCTCCCCTCATTCTGATTGGCGTGCTCTATTTCATTGTGCGTATCGTGGGAAAATATTCGGGTGCATTCTTTGGTTGCCTGTTCACAAAAAAGGAACACAAGACACGCAATTACCTTGGACTCGCACTCATTCCACAGGCAGGAGTCGCAATCGGACTTGCTTCACTAGGAGCACGCACCCTGCAAGGCGAAACAGGCAATGCATTGCAGACAATCATCCTTGCATCCAGCGTCCTGTATGAACTGATTGGACCAGGCTGCGGCAAGCTTGCACTCTATCTTTCAGGCTCGTACTCAAACAAGCTCGAAGAACTGGTCACGGTGAGCGAAAACGAGCCTGACGGCACTCAAAAAACAGAATTGGAACTGTTGATAGAGCGCATCCAGAAAATTCAGGAAGAAATTCCCAAATGGAACGAAAACGAAGATGAACACGCATACACCGAAGAAGCAGAAAAAATCTATTCATGGAGGCACAGAAGATGAACATGCATGATCCCATTGCAGCACTGCTCGGAACATGGTCGCAGGAACTGAACATGGCGAGCGTCGTTCTGCGCATAGCAACGGCAGTCTTTCTTTCCGCCGTCATCGGATGGGAGCGTTCAATCAAACGGCATACGGCAGGACTACGAACATTCATCGTGGTCACCGTTGCAGGAACGCTGTCCATGCTGCTTGACATCTTTCTGAACAACATCTTCGGCACAAAATTCTTTCTTATTTCGGCAGCAACCGTCCTGTCTGCAAAAAGCATTGCAACGAACTCGCTCTTTTTCAGCTCACGAAACCAAATACGCGGCATAACGACATCGGCGGCACTCTGCTGCAGCTGCCTCATCGGGCTTGCCGCAGGAGCTGGCTTTTACACAATCACGCTCGTAGCCGTAGTGGCACTGCTGTTCAGCCTGTCAGCAATGCCTGTGCTGGAAAACTATTCAAAGGATCGTTCAAACCACTTTGAAGTACATCTGGAACTGACCAACAGCCATTACCTGCAGAACTTCGTTACTACGCTCAGACGACTCGGGCTAAAGATAGATGCAATAGAAATGAACCCTGCGTATGCCAATTCAGGACTGAGCGTCTATTCCGTTGCCATTTCAATCAGCAGCGAGGAATTGAAAAAATACAAGACCCATCGCGAAATCATCGAGGCACTCAGGACTCTGGACTATGTATATTATATAGAAGAAATCTAGCGGCACCTAAAGGAGTTCCTCACCTTTTTCAAGGAATTTCTAAAATTATCCTAAAATTCCCTTGACAGAAACACTTTTTACACTTACTATTCAAAGTAACGCATTTACCATATACAGGAATTTATATGAAGCTGACAGAAAAACAACTTTCACAGATAAGGACTCAAATAAAGAGAGTAAAAGATTTTGGCAATCCATTCTATGCAGACCGCTTTAAGAATGTCAATCCAGAAGACATCAAGACCCAGCAGGACTTTGAAAACCTTGTTCCGTTCGTGACAAAGCAGGAACTGCGCAACGCATATCCACTGGGACTCGCCACTGTTCCCGAAGAAGACATCGTACGCATCCATTCATCATCGGGGACAACTGGTGCACCAGTCGTGATTCCATACACGCAGAAGGACGTAGACGACTGGACAACCATGTTTGCCCGCTGCTATGAGCTGGCTGGAATCACAAAAAAAGACAGGATTCAGATAACGCCGGGCTACGGCCTGTGGACGGCAGGCATCGGCTTTCAGGCAGGATGTGAAAAGCTCGGTGCAATGGCAGTGCCGATGGGTCCCGGAAACACGGAAAAGCAGCTGCAGATGATGCAGGACATGCAGAGCACCGTGCTCTGCGCTACGTCTTCCTATGCGCTACTGCTGGCAGAGGAGATCGAAAAGCGGGGCATCGGCGGAAACATCAAGCTGAAGAAGGGCGTCATCGGGTCCGAGCGCTGGGGCGAGAAGATGCGCAAACGCATCGCGGA
>JAFVDR010000080.1 GCA_017476165.1 Treponema sp.
AAAAACACTTAACTGGAAAATGGGAATTTGGTCGGATTAACAGAGTATCCATAGCTATCCTTCGGATAAGTGTTTTTGCGTTAAAGTATCAGCCGGATACACCTCCTCTGATAGCTATTGACGAGGCCATAAGTTTGTCAAAGGATTTTGGAACGGATGATTCATTTAAGTTCATAAATGCTGTCCTCGATAATATTCGAAAAGAGTTGCAGTCTTGAATGGAAAAAAATCTCGTGTTTTAGTTTACGTTCTCGTTTTTATTTTAACAGCTTTGCTTGTCGGAGCTGTTTTTGTTGCTTTTAAGCTTCGTTCTTCTCATTATGAAGGAGCCTCCATTTCTACGGAACTCGATCTCATTGATTATGACATAAAGCAGGGAAACCATGCTCATGCCATTGCCTCCTTGAGAAAAGTTGAAAAGCGTATGCTTGGTATCTATGAGCGCATTGGTATTTTCAAGCGGTATATGACACTAGGAGAAACGAAGCGAGCTGAGCATTGTCTGGCAAAGGCTCTTAGGCGGTATCCAAAGAATGTTGAGCTGACAGCTTTGTATGGCAATTTTCTGCTCAGACAGAATAGGGTAGACGAGGCTTTGTCACGTACACAACTGCTTGTAGATACGGATTATGCTTCTGTGTATGCGGAAGCTTTTTTGTGCAATGCTCGAACCCTGCAATGTGATGCCGATACCCTTTTTTCTCCTAAAAAAACTTTGTTTTCGTTCTTTTCTAAAAGAAGCAAGACATCTGTTTCTGATGATTTTGAATACAAGCTGTTTACGGACGCACGCTTTATTCCGATTTACAAGGCTGCTTCAAAATCTGGTGTTTCCCAATGGCTCATAAATGCAGCATCCTTGTTGATGCATTCTGGAGACTATGCTGCTGCCGCTGATGTATATATTCCTGCTTCAAGTTGGGCAAATCCAGTCGCTTTTGAGCCTTCGTATCATGATGCACTGTTTTGGGGGCTTGTTTTTTATGATGCAGGCAGGTATGCGGAAAGCCTTGCTTCGTTACAGTCTGCTGATGAACTTGATGCATCAAAGGATATTGCAAGTGCAATAGAGTTGCGTGCCTTGGAGTCCGACAACTATTACATTCTTGAAGACGATAAAACGGCTCAGGCTATGCGCAAAGAGATTTTGGATGTGTACTCTCCATACATGGAAGCCTTTATGGCGGACAATGTTCCTGTCATCAAGCGTATATTGCCGCTTTTGTTCATGAATACTGCTTTGTATGCACGCAATACAGGAGATTTGCGCGAACAATACGACAAACTGTACGAGCTAGTAACGTATTATCCTTCGTATGAGCCGGGACTTGCTGCCTATGCAGAATATGCGATAGAATCTCAACGGCGTCCACAAGAGGAAAAACTTGACCAACAGTTGCGTGCTGTTGGCTTGCGGACTGTTGCAATGGAAGAGAGGGATACCATTCCTGTTGTTGAATTGAAAGATGTAACGAGTCGCATTGATGCAGCGATTGCGGAAAACAAGTCGTCGGAACTGGTTGTATTGAAAGAAATTGTTGCAAGTGAACCATTGCGTACTGAAACGAATAATGTAAGGGCTTCGAAAGTATGGAAATTGCTTGAGGAAAACGAAATTTCTGCCTGCCTGTATCCATCAGATGTCATGCATTATGCGATAATTGTTTTGATAAAGAATGGAGATATTCAGAATGCTCATCGCATTTTCTGGGAGTACCTTGCTGCTGCCTATGGTGATGAGGGGATGAGCAAAATGTCTTTATGGGAATGTGAAGCGGCTGCCTATTTTTCGGCTGAACGTCAGGAATACGATCTTGCTCGTTCTTATTATGAGCATATCCTCGAACACTATTCAAAACGGATTCCAGTTACGAATACGGCAGGACAGAACGATTCCCTAACATTCTCGTACATAAACTTGGCAAACATTTATGCAGGTTATAATAAAGTACCTCAGGCAATTGATTTGCTGAACAAGGCTTCGGCTCGTGTAACAGATGAAACCCTTAAAGCTGAAATATTGTACAGAATAGCAGTAGAATACCTGTATTCGGGTAATGAAAGGGATTCCCTGCGATCTTTGCAGTATGCTCTTTCTTTAAATCCTACTCATAGCAAGGCTCGTTTATTGATGAAACGTTTGCGCCAAGCAAAATAAATTTGACCTTCTGTCTTTTTTTTAGTAGATTGAATGCAGAATTCTTACAGAGGAATATCTTTACAATTTAATCGTATTATTTTTGGAGGATTTATATGAAAGTAAAGCCATTGGCAGATCGTGTATTGGTAAAACAGGCTGCAGCAGAGACAAAGTCAGCTGGCGGTATCATTATTCCTGATACAGCTCAGGAAAAGACGCAGCAGGCTACTGTAGAAGCTGTAGGTCCTGGAACTGATAAAGAAAAGATTACTGTTAAGGTTGGCGATAAAGTTCTGTACGATAAATATGCAGGAACAGGTATCAAGATTGATGGGGAAGACTACCTTATCCTTAAGAATGCCGATATCATTGCTGTTATTGAGTAATGGGAATTTCTAGAAGCTTCTGTTTTTAGAGGTAACTTTGAAAGTGCGATGTTTTGAAGACCATAATTTCGGAGTTCAAAACTCCACGGCAAAGCAGAGCTGCTTAATGGCAGAGTGAACCCGACATTATATCTGTTGATTTTGCGTCATATTGTCAGATAACGTGATGAATGTGCACAAAACTGAGTCAAAATGATTCAAAATCAAAGTGAAATAGGTAATATGAGTTAAAATGGCTCATGTGTTGAAGCACTAAACGAAAAAAAAGCCTTTAGAGGCATTCGTTTGGTGCTTTTTGTTTTTGGCATGAAACTTGCTTATTGTTAGATAGAACTATTTTGGAGGTTTGTGCCATGACTAACGATGAAAATGTATTGAACATCTATCTGAAAGAAATTACAAGAATACCGCTCCTGTCTAATGAAGAAGAAAATGAACTTGCAAAGAAAGCTGCCGCTGGTGATAAGACTGCCAAAGATAAAATTGTAAATGCAAATCTCCGCTTTGTAATTAATGTTGCAAAAAAATATCAGAATCAGGGAATTGATTTGGTAGACTTGATAAGTGAAGGCAACCTTGGCCTACTTACGGCAATCGAGCATTTTGATGTTTCGAAGGGATATCATTTCATTTCGTATGCAGTCTGGTGGATTCGCCAGGCAATATTGAAGGCAATTTGTGAAAAGAGCCGTCCAATTCGCTTGCCGCTGAACAGGGCAAATGAACTCGTTCAGATTGAAAAGACTCGGAAAATGCTTTCTGGCAAAAAGAACGAAAAGCAGGAAATAGAGGAAATTGGAAGACTTTTGAATATGGACAGCTCTCATGTGCGTGAAATGATTAATCTCTCTCGAGAGATGATTAGTCTGGATTCTCCTGTTGTTACGAGTGATTCCAACAAGGCATCCTTCGGCGATTTTGTGGAAGATACTCTCTTTGCACAGCCTGATGATGCTGCCGTTGAGGAATTCATGAAGAAAGATATTGATGATGTTCTTAATACATTGAAGCCAAATGAGGCTAAGGTTCTGCGCATGCGTTACGGTCTTAACGGTTCAAAGCCTATGTCACTAAAAGAAGTTGGTGACAAGTGCAATTTGACAAAAGAACGGATTAGACAGATAGAAAAGCATGCCCTTGTTCGCATGCAGCATCCACGTCGCATGGAGCGTCTGGAAGCTTATGTAGCTTGATATTGTGACAATTCCTTTTTTGCTTGAGTAAAGGCATCGTATCGTGCAAGAGTAAGCATTGTCTTGTCTCTTGCAAGGTCTGCCAGCCCAAATGCAAGGTATCCTGACTGTGCAGTGCCTGCAACTTCGTCAGGTCCGCGCAATTTTAAATCTTCTTCGGCAATGGCAAAGCCGTCCGTACTTTCATGCAATGCTTTCAGCCTTGCTATGCCGCTTTACGTTATGTTTTTGCAATAAATCAAAAAACAAAACGACTGCAGGGAACTTCGTCCGACTCGTCCGCGCAGCTGATGCAGCTCTGCCAGTCCAAAACGGTCAGCATGTTCAATGACTATGCATGTTGCATTGGGAACATCAACACCTACTTCCACAACAGTTGTTGCTATTAAAATTTGTATCTTATTGTTTCTGAAATCTTCTAGAATGCGATGTTGCTGTTCTTCATCTGTCTTGCTGTGTATGGTGGCGCAGGTAAACTCTTTGTAGACTGATGAAAGGTAAGTTGTCATGTCTTCGGCGGATTTTAAGTTTTCTTTTTCTTCGGAATCTTTTTTGTCTCCAATACGGGGATAGACAAAATATGCCTGGTGTCCTTGCACCAGTTCTTTTCTGACTGCATCATAGACATTATGCTCGTGCCCCATAACACTCAAATAGGTCTTTACACTTTTTCTGCCTGCTGGCATGGTTTTTATAGTACTAATGTCTAAATCTCCAAACAAGGTAAATGCCAATGTCTGAGGAATGGGCGTTGCACTCATCATAAGTACATCGGGAGCATGGGAAAATCCGTTGTGCGTAATTCTTCCCTTTGCAATGATGGATTCGCGTTGCGTTACTCCAAAACGATGTTGCTCATCGATGATGGCAAAATGCAGGTTCTTGTACTGAACGTTTGTACTGAACAGTGCGTGAGTTCCTACCGCAATGTTGATGTCGCCCTCTTTGAGAGCTGTCAGTACTCTTCCTCGCCCTGCTGCAGTCAAGTTGCCAGTAAGAAATGCTGGCTTTACGCCTAGCGGTTCGAGCAGTCGTGCCGCATTTTCTGCATGCTGCCGAGCAAGCAGTTCTGTAGGTGCAAGAAGTGCACATTGCCCTCCGTAGTCGATGACCCTTAAACATAAAAAAAAGCATACCAGTGTTTTTCCGCTTCCTACATCTCCCTGCAAGAGACGCTGCATTGAAAATGGCGTTCCCTGTATTGTTTCTGGAGCATTGTTGATGGCGTTCAAATCATGTTCGCTTTTGTCAATATCCATGTTCATTTCGTAGATGGCTTGCATCTGGTCTTGTGTCAATGCAAACGAAAGTCTCTCAAGCAACTGTTTTTGCAGGGGCGAAAGTGACTGTAAGAACTGTTCCTTTTGCATGTCAGGCGTTGTAAAAAAAGGTGCCGCCGATGGAGATTCTGTGCCGACTTGCGATTCCTGCACTGCTGGCAGAACCCCGCGGTGTGCAACAGCCCGTTTTGCCATGTTGTATTCAAAATGGTACAATTCTTCGTAAATAAGGGTACGGCGAGCTTCGTGTGCCTGCTGCACATTCTGGGGAGCATGAATCTGTATGATGGCTTGTGATTTTGAAAGCAAATTCCTTTGCCTGATGATGTCGGCCGGAATTTCATTGTCGATTGCTTTCCCGTATTGCTTTAAAGCACAGGCGACTGCCTTTTGGAATGTTTTTTGTGACAGTCCTTCCGTCAACGAATAAATGGGAATGACCCTGCTGTCAGGAAGTGCACTTGCATTAAAGTCTTCTCGATTGCCATCATAACTCAACCGCTGCACATCGAAATCTGTTGATTGCAATTCTCCGTACTTTACTTGAAAGGAACCTGTTACCAATACAATGCTACCGACAGGAATGGATTTTTCAAGAAAATTCCTGTTAAAGGCAATGAGATTTGCTTGTGCAGAACCGTCTGTTATGGCGATTTTGAGCGTTTTCATTCTGCCGTAGCCAAACCATGAGTGCGCAAGTACCGTACAGACTGAATGAATTTTTCGCTCAGAAGCATAATCTGCAATGGGTACTGTCTTTGTCCTGTCTTCATAATCTCTTGGATATGCACTCAGCAATTGACCCACGGTAAAGATGTTGAGTCGGGCAAAAAGCTTTGCAGTTGAAGGCCCTATTCCTGTGAGTGCATCAACTGAAGTACCTATATCAGCAAGCTTCATGATGTCTATGCTAGAACGGAAGCCTCTGGATGAGTCTTGCTATGCTGTTAATTGCGATGTTTCCGACTACATTCAGTATAATGAGTGCGATGATGGCCGTGATGAGAGCAACCTTGTAGGACACTTTCTTTCCGCCTGTAAACGTGTTGGTAATTCCATACGCCACTGCAGAAATGCTTGAATCAATGTAGTAGAGCACAGAATTTGATGCGTAGGAATTGTCTCCCCGTGCAAGGATGATAATCAACCGTATGGCAAACAGAATGATGATGAATGTAATTATGGAAGAGACGATTTGCCATGCCATTTCCAGAATGTAGGCAAGCAGGATTCCGAAGGAAAGGCTGCCTCCCGCTGCAATGCCGCTTAAAATGGAGCTTGCAGCACCCAGTATGCAGAGTGCGACTGCCGGTCCAAAGTCAAAGTTTCCGAGTGTAAGCCATTTTTTGTGCCTGAACCTGTCGATGAACGGGTCGCATATTGATGATAGGAACCGTGTCGCTCGTGAATAGGCCAAAGATGGAAGCCATGTCAATATGACCCGTATAAAGCACAAGAGGGCATAAATGGAAATGAGGGTTGCCAAAATGTTCAGAATGGTAGAAATATGCATCGTTTTTACTCCTGCTGTTATTCGCACCAGACATCTTGCACAAGGGGCATGTCCTTTAAGGATTGTACAAATTGTTTGTCACAGGGTGCGGTCATCTGAGAATTTGCTTTTATTATATACGTTTTACCGTCTACGTCTATATGAAAATATACATAACAATTGCCTTGAGCGCCAAATAAAATATCTTTTATTGGATTAATGTCTTTTGGAGTGGTAAAGCCCTGTTCCATCTGGATATGTACGCTCGTGATAGCCTTTTGCTGCAGTTCCGTAGGATCTTCGATTGAATCAACCAGAAGGCTTGGCGTTTCCCTGCTGCCATCAACCTTGCCCCTGAATGCATAGACCGATTCCTCCTGTATCTTGTCTTTCAGCTCTTCCCATACTTTCGGAAAGAACGTAATGTCGATTTCACCTTTAAAGTCGGAGAGCTTAGCAAAACACATTTGCGTTCCTTTCTTAGTCATGATTTGCCTGAGTCCCTGGACCATGCCGATTCCAACGTATGAACGACCGGAATTCTTGTTCTGCCATGCATTTTGTCCGCTGGTAGACATTGCATCCTTGAGTGCTTTTGATTCCTTGCCGATGCGTTCTATGTTGTCGCTGTTGACGCTTGCACATGTTTCAATGACAGATCTCCAGTCATCGAGCGGATGTCCGCTGACATAACACCCAATCAGTTCCTTTTCCATGTTAAGCTTTTCCATTTTGCTCATGTCTTCAACTTCTTCAAATTTAAATTCTGCAAATTCTTGCTCACCGGTACTGTCAAAAAGGCTTGCCTGTCCGAATTCAGAACCTGCCTTCTTTTTTTCTTCATAGGCTATGGCATCTTCGAAGTTTCTCAGAAGTGTAGGGCGGTTCTGTCCTAACTTGTCAAATGCTCCCGTTTTGATGAGTACTTCGACAGCCTTTTTGTTGATGTCTGAACTGTTCATTCTGCCTATAAAGTCGATGAATGACTTGAACGGACCGTTTTCGGTGCGTTCCTTGACGATGGCTTCGGCGGCATTTTGCCCCATTCCCTTGATTCCCATCAAACCAAAGACAATCTTGCCGTCTACGACATCAAAAATTGAATCCGAACGGTTTACGTCTGGCGGATCAACGACAATCCCCATTTTACGGGCTTCTTCAATGTACACCGGCAGCTTGTCTGTTGACGTGATTTCGTTCGTAAGGTTTCCTGCCATGAACTCCGCCGGTGTGTTTGCCTTTAGCCATGCAGTGCGGTATGCAACAACAGAGTATGCCGCTGCGTGAGATTTGTTGAAACCGTATCCTGCAAACGGAATCATGATGTCAAAGATTTCGTCTGCATGCTCCTTTGTGAATCCCTGCTTTACAGCGCCTTCCTCAAACTCTTTCTTTTTCCCCATCAGGACATCGAGCTTCTTTTTACCCATGGCACGGCGGAGCATGTCTGCTCCTCCTAGCGTAAAGCCTGCAATGCGCTGGGCAACCTGCATGACCTGCTCTTGATAGACCATAACTCCGTATGTTTCTTTCAGGATGTCAACAAGACACGGATCTGGATAGTGGATGGTCTCAGGCTTCCATTTTCCTTCTATGTATTGGGGAATGTAATCCATAGGTCCAGGGCGATACAAAGCATTCAATGCAACGATTTCTTCGATGCAGCGGGGTTTTGCCTGTCGCAGGATTTTTTGCATTCCAGGAGATTCAAACTGGAACACGGCCACCGTATCGCCTCTACAGAACAAATCGAATGTCTTGCTATCTGTTTCGCTCACTTCTTCTGCATGAAACACTGGTTCTCCAGGCTTCTTATGCTTGTTTATGATGTTTTCAATGTATCGTATGAGCGACAGTGTTTTTAGACCAAGGTAGTCGAATTTAACCAGTCCGCACGGTTCTATGATGTCCATTGTGTACTGAACGGCAGTCTTTCCCGTTTTAGGATCCTTAAAGACTGGAGCCCAGTTTGGCAGTGCTGTTTTGCCTATGACCATGCCCGATGCATGCAGACCCGTATTTCTGTTTACGTTTTCCAGCTTGAAGCACAGGCGGAACAAGTCTTTGTAACGCGGTTCGTCCTTGTACGGAATGAGTTGACCGCCATCCGGCATTTTTTCCGTCGGTTCGCTGAAAGCATCCTTGAGCTTTGCTTTCGGGTTGTCAGGAATGCATTTTTTTAGGGTTGCAACTTCTGAAAGCGGAATGTCCATGGTGCGTGCAACGTCTGCAATGACTTGCTTTGCCTTGAGTGTACCAAAAGTAACGATGTGACCAACTTGGGGAATGCCATACCATTCTTCCGTATGCTGTATGATTCGTTCTCGGAATTCGAAGTCCATGTCAACATCGAAATCAGGCATGGAAACACGCTCCGGGTTCAGGAAACGTTCAAAGATAAGCTTGAATCGGAAGGGGTCGATGTCCGTAATGGTCATTGCATAGGCAACCAGAGAGCCAGCTCCGGAACCGCGTCCCGGTCCGATAGGAATGCCGTTTTGCTTTGACCAGTTGATGAATTCCCACACGATGAGGAAGTAGCCCGAAAAGCCCATCTTAAAGATGATGCCCAGTTCGTACATGGCACGGTCAACTATTTCTTTTGTAATTTCCTTGTATCGTTTTCGCAAGCCGTCTTGAACAAGGTGCAGCACGAATGCATCCTGCGAAACGTATTCTTTTGGAATTTGATAGACTGGCAACGTGTCTTTCAGTTCCTGCGTTTTGAACTGGTGGATTGTAAGGTTGCACATTGAAGCAATTTTAAGCGTGTTGTCAATGGCTTCGGGGCACATGGGAAACAGCTGTTCCATTTCCTTGTCGGTCTTCATGTACCACTGGTCTCCTTCAAAATGCATGCGGTTCGGGTCTTTCAGCAGCTTTTTTGTACCGATGCAGACGAGTACATCCTGTGCTTCGGCATCTTCTCTCCGGCAGTAGTGGATGTCATTTGTGACCACAAGGGGAATGTCCAGGTCATGGGCAAGCTTTATGAGCTTTGGTGCGACTGTCTTTTGGTCTTCGATGCCGTGGTCTTGGAGTTCTATGTAGTATTTGTCCGGCCCGAACAAGTCCTTGTATTTCTGTGCTGTTTCATAGGCTCGCTTTTCATCGTTGAAGAGCAATGCTTTGGGAATTTCTCCCTGAATGCATGCAGAAAGACAGATGAGACCGTCATGGTAACGCTGCAGCAGTTCCCAGTCAATGCGCGGCTTGTAGTACATTCCTTCCGTGTAGGCAATGGATGAAAGCCAGCAGAGGTTCTTGTAGCCTGTTTCGTTTTGGGCAAGAAGGATAAGATGGTAATAATAGGAATGCTTTCCGTTTCGGTTGTATGGAATTTCCTCGTGCTTTGTGTGGTCTCCTTCTGCCACATAGAATTCTTCGCCGCAGATAGGGTTGATGCCGTTTGCATGGCAGATGTGTTCAAAATTGAGTACTCCAAACATGTTGCCGTGGTCTGTCAGAGCAAGAGCTGGCATTTTCAGTTCTTTTGCTCTGGCTATGAGTGTGTCAAGCTTGCTTGCTCCATCGAGGAGCGAATAGTCTGAATGTACATGAAGGTGTACGAACTTTGATTCAGGTGTTCCTTCCGGAGCATCTGGAAAAACGTGTATGTCTGCCATGAAAAAAGTATATCATGAAACGCTTTTTTTGTCAGAACTTCATCTTTTCTTTTCAAAAATGATTTAAAAATCTCGAAAACAGAAGCCCGTTGTAGATTAAACTTGATGGTAAAAAACTGTTTTTTTTGCTGGCAGAAAACGGTTTTAACCGATGAAGTCCTGCCGGAGCATCGTTCCATAACAGCTAACACAGCAATTCGTTTTTCTAAGTTTTTTGGAACAACCTCAGAGTTCTGGCTTAATCTTCAGAATCTTTACGATTTAGAAGAAGAAAATAATCATGCCCCTGAGTTTGAAACAATAAAAACGTATGCTTACGCGTAATACCACATAACAAGAAGTTCAAAACCGTTTTTACTGTTTAAAACGCTGGTTATGTGGATGTCCGCACTGGAACGCTGGGCGGTATGGAAATAGATATTTTTACGAAAAAAGAATATACTGCAATAAAACATTTTTAGCAGGAATTTTTTATGGAAAAGAAACAATGTGCTGGAAATAATCGAACGTTAACATTAACAAATGAAGAAATTGAACCATTAAGACAAAAATTATTAACCGAGAATAATATTACAGCAAATACTGATGTTGTTAACAAAACCTTAAATGGTGATATTTTAAGTATGTTAAAATATGTACCGGATGAATTTGCCGATTTGATAATCATTGACCCTCCTTACAATTTATCCAAAAATTTCAATGGTATGAAATTTAATTCTCGTTCAGATGATAGTTATGATGAATATTTGGCTACTTGGTTTCCAGAGGTTTGCAAAAAATTAAAACCAAATGGTTCATTATATATGTGTGGCGATTGGAAATGTACATCTTCTTTGCAACGTGCCATAGAAAAAGAATTGACTATCATAAACAGAATTACATGGCAGCGGGAAAAAGGTCGCGGAGCTAAATCAAATTGGAAAAATGGAATGGAAGATATTTGGTTTGCTGTAAAAAATCCTAATGACTATTATTTTGATGTAGAAGCTGTAATGATGAAACGAAAAGTCATTGCTCCATACAAAGTTGATGG
>JAFVDR010000081.1 GCA_017476165.1 Treponema sp.
CGCGGGCAATGTTAAGCGGAGTCTGTCCACCAAACTGAACGATAACTCCAAATGGCTTTTCCTTTTCGTAAATCTGAAGAACGTCTTCTGTTGTAACAGGTTCAAAGTAAAGCTTATCAGAAGTATCATAGTCAGTAGAAACAGTTTCCGGGTTACAGTTTACGATGATTGTCTCGTAGCCCATTTCCTTGAGCTGCATAGCCGCATGACAGCAGCAGTAGTCAAACTCAATACCCTGACCAATTCTGTTAGGACCACCGCCCAAAATCATAATCTTCTTTTTGTTGTCGCTCGCAACAGATGTATCTTTTTCTGCGTTGTAGGTCGAATAGTAGTAGCAGGCATTTTCAACGCCCGAAACTGGAACACGAAGCCATGCTTCTTTAATTCCAAGCTCATTTCTCTTGTCTCGGATTGCTTTCTCGCTGACTTTCAAAATCTTAGACAAGTATTTATCGCTAAATCCGTCTTTCTTAGCTTGAATGAGCAAGTCATCTGCCGGTACAAGGCCTGGATTTTCAAGCATTTTCTCTTCAAGGTCAACCAGCTCCTTCATCTGCTCAAGGAAAAAGCGTTTCACATAAGTGATTTCCTGAAGCTTTTCAAGAGGCACGCCCTTTCGTATGGCTTCATAAAGCTGGAAATATCTTTCAGAACTCTGAACTTTTAGCATTTCGCAAAGCTCGTCAGCAGTCTTTTTGTTAAAGTCTTTTGCAAAACCAAGGCCGCTTCTGCCATTTTCAAGACCGCGGATTGCCTTCTGGAAAGTTTCCTTAAAGTTCTTACCGATAGCCATAACTTCGCCAACGGCTTTCATGCTAGTGCCAAGCTCATCTTTTGCACCGCGGAACTTTTCAAATGCCCAGCGGGCAAATTTAAGTACAACGTAGTCTCCGTCTGGAGCTCCGCCCAAAGTGTATTTTTCAAGCGTACCATCACGCCAGTAAGGGATTTCGTCAAGTGTGAGTCCAGAAGCAAGCTTTGCAGAAATAAGTGCAATGGGGAAACCCGTAGCCTTTGAAGCCAGTGCAGAAGAACGGCTTGTACGGGGATTTATTTCAATAATGACAACTTCATCAGTTTTTGGATTGTGGGCAAACTGAACATTGGTTCCTCCAATAACGCCGATTGATTCAACAATCTTAAATGCATCGCGCTTAAGGCGTTCTTCCAGAGCCTTGTCGATTGTCATGAATGGAGCTGAACAGAAAGAGTCTCCTGTATGAACGCCGACTGCATCAATGTTTTCTATAAAGCAGATTGCAACCATCTGATTCTTTGCATCGCGGACAACTTCAACTTCAAGTTCTTCCCACCCAAGAATGCTTTGCTCGATAAGACACTGATGTGTCATGGAAAGGTCAAGCCCGTTTGAAACGATATTGCGCAATTCTTCTACATTGTAGCAGAAGCCGCCGCCCTGACCGCCCATTGTATATGCAGGACGAACAACAACAGGAAAACCAATTTCGGCGGCAATCTTTTCGGCACCTTCAACCGTGTGGCAAATGTCGCTCTTTGGAGTTGCAATGCCCAGTTTCTGCATTGTTTCCTTAAAGATTTCGCGGTCTTCACCGCGTTCAATGGCATCAAGGTTTACGCCGATTACCTTTACGCCGTACTTGTCAAGAACACCAGCTTTGTTCAGCTCGCAGGCAAGGTTCAGTCCCGTCTGTCCGCCAAGGTTTGGAAGCAAGGCATCAGGACGTTCCTTGTCAATAATCTGTGCCAGCCGTTCAACATTGAGCGGCTCAATATATGTTGCATCTGCCATGACAGGGTCTGTCATGATGGTAGCTGGGTTTGAGTTTACCAGAACAATCTTGTATCCCTGTTCGCGCAAGGCCTTGCATGCCTGAGTACCAGAATAGTCAAATTCACAAGCCTGACCAATGACAATCGGACCTGAGCCAATGATTAATACCTTATTTATATCAGTACGTTTCATTTACGTCTCCTTTTCAGATGTAATGGACAAAAAAAAAGCTGACTTCAACAAAATGAAATCAGCATGAAATTCCTAAAAAATAATGGGTATGAACAAGAGAAGATTTGAGAAACGTCTTTTTCCTACAAAGTTCCACAGCCATACGTTTTGCACATCATACTATATTTTCAAAAGTTAGGCTAGAGGAAAATGGAATTTTGTTAAAATGGAGATTTTAAGATTCTTCGAGCTGCAACGGAACATTCTCTGCGTATTGTTTGCTGCTCGATTCAATTTCTTGTTTTGTCCACACGCGCCCGCTGTTCATGCCGGGACAGTCGCGGGCACAGTCATCCCACATTGCCTTGTCCCTTACAATCCATTCCCAAAACGGATATGTGGAGCACTGTATTGGACGGGCTTCGTAGGCAATGCATCCATCCTTCCACAAGATGCAGTCATTGTTCTTTCGGGATTGCAATGCAAGAACGGTTTTGCCTTCGTAATACGTTTCCTTCTTGCAGTATGTTTCTATGAACTGTGGTGCTGTCATTTCAAAAAAAGCACACAGGGCATGCAAGTCTTTCTTTGAAAGATATACCACGCCCGGCGTTTTGCCACAGCACCCGGAACACCGTTTGCATCCAAACTGCAGTCCATTTTCGTAAAAAGAGTTCATAGGCGTTAGTATAGATTACCGATTTTGGGGAGTCAAGATTTGCATTGAGTTCTGTTCTCAAGCTTTCTATCGATTTGTGTTCGAAAAGAATCCCCGCAATGATTGAGTTCCAGACTGCCCTGACTGTGTACTCGTTTGCCCTCTGTCTGCGTTCATTCTCCAGAACTTGCACCAGTTTTTCGTCTTTATATGGGATTACTCGTCAACTGTCTATTGATCGTTTCGTCTACTGTCTATTGATCGTTTCGTCTACTGTCTATTGATCGTTTCGTCTACTGTCTATTGATCGTTTTGTCTATTGTCTATTGATCGTTTTGTCTATTGACAGTAGACGTTTTCATTTGAAGTTTTTGTGTACGTTCTGTGTCTGAAACAGGTTGTATCTTAGAATTTTGGGGATGAAAAATGGAGTCTTTAAAATACCATGAATTTCAGCTATAATGCAAAAGATGACGGCACTGGAAAAATATTACAATACATTCAATGAAGAACATCGCCTTGAAACGAGACACGGCATTGTGGAATTTACCACAACAATGAAATATATCCACGAGTGCATACAGCTGTGCACGGTCCGCAACGGCAGTGATGCACCGCCTCTAAAAATCCTTGACCTGGGAGCAGGTACTGGACGATACTCCGTTGCACTCGCTCAGGAAGGTCACTCTGTAACGGCAGTTGAACTTGTGCCACGAAACCTTGCAGTCCTTGAATCAAAGCATGCTGCCGTAAACTGCTGGCCGGGAGACGCACGGAATCTGCATTTTCTGGACAATGAAACTTTTGATATAACGCTCATGTTCGGACCGCTCTATCACCTGCATACCCAGCAGGACATGTTGCAAGCCTTTGCTGAAGCCAGACGCGTCACTAAAAAAGAAGGATGTATCTTGGCAGCGTATGTCATGAATGAATACAGCATACTGACCTACTGTTTCAAGCAGAATCACATAAAAGATGTCCGTGACCAGAAAAAAATCACCGCAGATTTCCATACCATTGCCGATGAATCGGAATTGTATACCTATTTCAGGCTGGAAGACATTAACGAGCTGAACAGGCTGTCTGGTCTTGAACGAATCAAGATTATTGCCGCAGATGGTGCTGCCGATTACATGAGGCGTGAACTGAACGCCATGGACAGCGACACCTTTTCTCTGTTCCTGGACTATCATCTTGCCACCTGTGAACGGCCTGAACTGCTCGGGGCAAGTTCTCATCTCGTAGACATACTGAAAAATTGAGCAAAACTGACAGTAATCAAAATTACTCTGTACAATGGTTAAAACCTTGGAAGTGAGTGGTGCCAATTCAAAACAAGCTTTAGAGCATCTCAAAAAGACTCACCCGATACTATTTCATCACTCATCCGAAAGTGGTCTGTTACTCGGTTGGAACATACGTGACGGAGACCTTTGCAAACTTCCATTTGCATGGTCAATTGGCAGAATTTCGGACGCTTCATTGAAGGTTGATGTAAAAACTCATACATGTACGTTAAAACACTGTCCTCTGTTGAAAGCGTTACAGGAAAATAGTTTGACAAACTTCAAGAACTCCATTACTATTTATTGATATATGCCTTTTGGTTATACTGAAAGGTCAATTGGTTCGGAAAAGCATGTTTCCAAACCAGTCCCCCAAATATAATAAGGAGCTACTCTCCATGACTGCAAACACTAATATCTTTAACAAAAGTATTAAAAGACAGCTTGCAATCAGCATAGGTGCATCACTCTTTGTTCTTCTTTCTTTATGTGCAACTTTCATCTATGTAAATGTAAACAATGGTCTTTCAAAGCTTTCCAATGACTATCTGACACGTACTGCAGAATACTATGCCACATCAACAAGTTCCATCATTGCAAATGAATACAATTTGTGTGCAACCCTAAAGGCGACGATGGAACAATATGAAACAATTCCCGCCGAAGAGCGCCGTTCCTTCTTTGACAACATTCTTAAAGAAGTCCTTGTCAAGAATGAGGGGTTTGTAGATACGTGGTGTGTCTGGGAACCGAACGCCCTCGACGGAATGGACGCAAAATACGTAAATGCTCCCCATCATGACAAGACGGGGAGGTTCATTCCCTACTGGACAAAAACGGGAAGCGTCATTGACTGCGTTGAACTGACCGATTACGAAGGCGGCTTTTGGTATACAGATCCCCTTACGCGTGGAAAAGGCATCCTCATTCAGCCGAACCTTTACGAGGTCGGCGGTCAAATGATGTGGGTCTGCGGTGTTGCATTCCCCATCCACGACAAAAACGGCAAGCCAATCGGTGTTGTCGGTCTTGACATGGCATTGGACACGCTTTCAACCCTGCTGAAATCTGCAAAAATCTATCAGACAGGAAGCCTTTCCCTCATTGCCCATTCTGGCTTGATTGCCGTGGACAAAGACGAATCCATTGAAGGTCAGATTTTCGATAAATTTTCCACAGGTCCTATTTCACAACAGTTTACGAACTCTGCAAGAACGCTGGAAACAATCACCTTTACAGAAAAGGGCGACTTGCACATGTTCAGACCAATCAAAGTGGAAAATGCAGATGAGGTCTGGTTTGTAGGACTCAACGTGCCTGAATCCGAAATAAAAAGAGTGCAGAAAAGAGTAGGTGCAATCGTCATTGTTGCATTCATTATCATCCTCATCATCATGATGGCCGTCGCCTATGTTCTCATTGGAAGAACCACGAGGGAAATCAACAAGGGTGTCGAAGCAATGAAAAACATTGCACAGGGCGACGGAGACCTTACGGTGCGAATGCACGTAAAGCGACGGAATGAACTGGGCGACATGTACACCTACTTTAACAAGACCATCGAAAAGATTCAGAATTCCATTAGTGCGGTAAAGAATGAATCCGACAAAATGATGACGCAGGGAGCCGTCCTTGCGGACAACATGAATGACACTGCTGCCGCCGCAAACGAAATTACGGCAAACATAGAATCCGTAAAGCATCAGATACTGCAGCAAAGCGGCAACGTAAAGGATGCAAAGAATGCCCTTTCTTCTATAGGCGAAAACGTAACGAGCCTTGTAAACAATATTCAGAACCAAAGTGCCAGCGTTGTAGAATCGTCTTCTGCCGTTGAAGAAATGGTTGCAAACATCCGTTCCGTTACGGGCATTCTGAAAAAGAACAGCGGAACAATCAAAAAGCTGGAAAATTCTTCTGAATCAGGAAAGACAAATATTTTACAGTCTGTTGAAGCTACCAACAGGATTGAGCAGCAGTCAAAGATTCTTCTTGAAGCAAGTAAGGTTATCCAGAACATTGCAAGTCAGACAAACCTGCTTGCCATGAATGCCGCAATCGAAGCTGCCCATGCAGGTGAAAGCGGAAAGGGATTCAGTGTTGTTGCAGACGAAATCAGAAAGCTTGCCGAAGAATCCAACAAGCAGGGCAAGAACATCACAAAGAACCTGAAGGAGGTCCTGAGCAGCATTTCCGAAGTTTCAAAAAGTTCCAGCACGTTGCAGCAGGACTTTAATGAAATATACGACCTGACTCAGCAGGTAAGCCAGCAGGAAATCACTATCATGAATGCCATGCAGGAGCAGTCCGAAGGTGGTGATCAGATTCTGAATGCCATGAAGCAGATAAATGACATAACTGTCAGCGTAAAGAGTGGTGGAGACACCATGCAGAGTGCCACATCAACGGCAACGAGCGAAATGGACAACCTGTCGCGCCTTACGGAAGAAATCACTGCAAGCATGGAAGAAATGGCTCTTGGCATAGGGAACATAAACAACTCCATTAACAGCGTGAATGACATGACGCACAAGAACACGGAAAGCATTCATGCCCTCGGCAAGATAGTCGGCATATTTAAAGTCTAGGCATCTGCATCTGCCCTGTCGGAATACCATTTTGCAGAGACTGCGGCTCCTTCAGTTGCGGCATCTGCAAATGTTTCCTTCAGGCTTTCCATGAACAGGGCATCATGCTGCCACAACATGCGGCAGTTCAGAAAATGTATGTCCCACTGTTCATGGGGGTCTAGCAGAACCTCATACAGCGCATCCAGATTGCATCCATAATAGTCTGGAAAGTTCAGTGCACCCTTTAGCAGGGCATGCACCTGCATCCGCATGTCGTTTTCTACCTGTACGTTGTCAAAATCTATCGTTACCTGCACTTTCATTCATCTCCATACAGTTTTTCAAAGGATTCGTAATGGTCTTCGGTATAGTATATGAGGCCGTCATTTGAAAATACAATCCGTTTTGCACCGCGCGAAGCCTTTCCTGCCGTATCTATGTCGCATTCCGTGTAGCTTCTGCCGTTTCGTTTGGGAAGTATGCCCTCTCTGTTGCCAAAACGGTCGCCGCCTATGCTTTTGCCTGGTGCATACGGTTCAAGGCTTCCGCCTGGCCATCCCAGCGCCTGAGCTTCTTTTTTTGTTATGTAGTTTTTTGGCAGGTGTGCAAACGTGTAAATGTACAGTGAGACATCTTCTTTGGAATTGTAAAAGCCGTCTTCATGGACTGAGTTGGGCTCCTCTACTGCTACGGCCTGTGCGACTGCATTCGTAGTTACGTTTTCCTGCGAGAACTCTTGTGCTTGAGCTATGGAACTCTGTTCCGTAGAAATAGTTTCTAAAGAAGGAACTTCTAAAGAAGAAGCTTGTTCTACGGGAGCAATTTCCTCTGAAGGAGAACTCTTTAACCTGCTGTACAGGGAAAAACAAAGGACGGCTGCAACTGCAACGCCCCAGACAATGTTTCTTAATTTCTTGTTCATGCACCAATTATAGCACAGCAGGTACTTTTTATGCTACAATACAGCCATGGACGAAAACGAACAGAAAAACATCGCCGTCTTGATTGACGCTGACAATACACCTTACAAAAAACTGACCGCCATTCTTCAGGAAATTGCTGTTCACGGGCACATCATCACCAAAAGGGCGTACGGAGACTTTTCCCTGAACACCCTCAAAAACTGGAAGAATGAGCTGAATGACAATGCCATTATTCCCGTGCAGCAGTTTTCCTACACGCAGGGAAAGAATTCCAGCGACAGTGCAATGATTATAGATGCAATGGATTTGCTGTATACGGACAAATATGATGCCATTGCCCTTGTTACCAGTGATTCTGACTTTACAAAGCTTGCAACGCGTCTTCGCGAAAGCCAAATCTATGTATTTGGAGTGGGGCAGAAAAAGACTCCGCAGTCATTCATAAGTGCCTGCGACGACTTTATCTACATAGAAAACCTTATGAGCGAAGAAGAGGATGTTTCAGCAGAAGAAGATGCCGCCTTTGCCGAGCAGAAGCGCAAGGTTCACAAGGCATCCAAGGTCAAAAAGCCTAAGGGAATCCTGCGCAAGAATGCAAATGGTGAAGTTGCCATGAGTGACCGTCAGTTCAGAAAGATTTTCAAGCTTCTGAACACCGCCTTTGACAAATATGTCGATGACAGCGGATGGGCAGACGTAAGTGCCGCAGGTTCTTTCTTTAAAAGACAGGATCCTGGCTTTGATACCGTAGATTATGGTTTTCGCAAGCTAACGGATTTGATAGATTATTTTGACGATGACTTTGAAATGCAAAGGATTGCTCCACCCAGTGGACGTGGCCGGGCAAAGTTTTTTTACAGACCTGTCGAAAAGGCTTAGGCAGATCCGACTTGATGGTGAGTTTGAAAGGTGCCTTTCGCTTTCAAACAGGTAAAAAATGACCGCCAGAGGAGGAAGAACTGACGGTCAAGAACATGTTTGTGAAAAATTAATAGACCTGTTCGGAAATCCTATGGTTTTCTTTCTGGTCTTGCATTTTTTCAGGCTAAAGCCTTGCAAAAATGCAGTTTTTTACGGTTGCTGATTCGGAAACCGAAGCTTCCGAACGGCTCTAATGTTGTTCTACTTCGTAGGAATGAATGATGATGTACCCGTCTTTTGCAGGTGTAGGCCAATCGTCTGTATGGGGCTTGGGGGCATCCTTTCTTTTTTCATCAGTATCGCTTGGAATCATTCCCGTAATAGATACAAGCTGACCTTCCAGCATCATAACTTCATCTTTTGTTACTGGTCGTGGAGGCTGCGGAGGATTTTCCTTGTTCTTGCCTTTGCCGGCATTCTTTGGCGGTTCTGGAGGACGCTTGCCGTCGCCCTCGGCAAACTCAGGAGGCCGCTTTCGCTCACCATCCATAGTGACAATCGTATACTCTTTTCCGTCAGAAGTAACAATAACTGCTACAGAGTCGGAAACCGTTACCGTTCCTGTTATGGTAACAGGAGCAGGTCTTTTCTGTTCCTGCGCAGCGGCAATAAAAAATATGCTGGCTGCAAGCAATCCTGCAAAAATGTATTTCTTCATGCCATTCATCATACTACGGGAATCATAAACTAAGTTTAATTAAAACAGATTCTTAATGAGGATTACAGCATTTTATCCTGTATAACAGCTTTTTTAACGGCCCTGTGAAATTGAAGGCGGTTTGAACTGCTCTGTAAAATTGCTTGCAGTTTGAACTGCTCTGTAAAATTGCTTGCAGTTTTCGTTCTATTTCTTGCAAAATTGCCTATTTCATGTAAAAATATTCAGTGGGGATTATTGTTAGGGGGATAAAATGCACATCTCAAAAAAAACAGCGGTACTGCTGACCATGACTGCCGCCGCATCATCACTTTTTCTTTCCAGCTGCAAAAAAAAGACTGAGGCAAATGAAAAAACATATACATATAGGGTAACAAGCACTGCTCCGTCTACATGGAGTCCGACTGACTATCAGATGGGCTGCGAATCTACAATCCTGAGCCTTACTGCGGACAGTCTTTACAGCTACGTCCTGAACGACACGAAGGACGGTCACGTAACGGAATGCTGCATGGCATCGGAATTTCCCATTGATGTTACGTCGGAATATGCGGGGAATCCTGTGTACGGTATTCCTCAGGATGCAGACAAAGGCTACGCATGGAAGTTCAATCTGCGTGATGACCTTGTATGGGAAGACGGCACTCCAATTACTGCCGACACATTTGAGTATTCGCTCAAGCAGTTTTTAAACCCTCAGATGAAGAACTACCGTGCATCGGCATACTATGCGGATACTCTCGTCATAGCAAACGCAGAACAATACTACGAAGGAAATGCAGACTGGCAAAAAGTAGGGTTTGTAAAGAACTCCGACCATTCGTATACGCTGGTTCTTTCTACTCCAATGACAGACTTCATGATTGTGATGTACGGATCAATCAATCTCGTAAAGGAAGATTTGTACGAAGCCAACAAAAAGGAAAGCGGAAACATAATAAAGAGTGCCTACGGTACAGACATTGACAAGTATGCATCTTATGGACCTTACAAGATTGCAGAGTATCAGGCGGACAAGTATATAAAGCTGGAGAAAAATGAAAACTGGTTTGGCTATAAAGCGTTCAAGGACAAGAACTACTACCAGACCACCCATGTGTACATACAGTTCATTTTGGAACATGCAACTACGCTCAACATGTTCCTGCAGGGAAAGCTGGACGAAGTAGGTCTTAGTTCTGTAGATATGGACAAGTATGGCAACAGCGAGTACCGCATTATCACCCCCGAAACATATACTGCAAAAATGAGTTTTAACATAGACAAAAAGTCCCTCAAAAACGAGGAATCCGAAGGCATAAACCACTCCATCATTTCTTACAAAGATTTTCGCCATGCGGTATCCCTTTCAATAAACAGGGAAAAATTTGTTTCCACTGTTGCAATTGGTTCTGACCCTGCCTATGGGCTGTACAGCAATGCATACATCGTGGATCCCTACAGGAACGAACGTTACCGTGAAACCCCGCAGGCACAGGAATCCCTGTGCGAGTTCTACGGTACTGAACGTTTTGCAGACATAACAGGATACAACAAGGATGAGGCAAAGAGATATTTTCAAAAAGCCTACGATGAAGCGGTAAAAAACGGCGACCTAAAGTCCTCCGACAAAGTTCAGATAGATCTTCACATAACGACTGACAACGAGGGCATTAAAAGAATGGTTGCATTCCTTCAGGAATCAATCAACAATGCCACTCAAGGAACTGACTTGGAAAACAAAGTTACAATTAAATTCATTGTTGATGAAAACTATTATGCAAACATGAAACAGGGTAAGGTTGATCTTGCCATTACACTGTGGGGAGGAGCTCCGTATGCAATATACAAGATGCTGGCCTGTTACTGCGATCCTGATGTAAAGAATGAATACGGCTTTGACCCCGTAACCGAAAAATGTACGCTTACCGTAGAGGGCAAAGATGTAACGCTCTCGTTTTACGACTGGTACAAGGAAGTTGGCAACGGAAAATATGCGATTGCCGACATAGAAACAAAGAACGCAATCGTTGCTGGTGTAGAAAAGGCTCTCCTTTCGTATTACAACATGATTCCGCTCTATTATATGAATTCCAATTCGATGATTTCGCAGAGGATAATCTACGGTGCAGACCACTACATCAATCCCCTTGTCGAGTATGGAGGAATTCAGGAAATGACCTATTCCATGGACGATGAGGAATGGGAAAAGTACTGCAAGAAGAACAGTTACCAGCTGAAATACTGAGTTCTGGCAAGGAGTGACACATGTTAAAATACGTGCTGAAACGGATTGCCCTGCTCATTGTAAGCCTGTTTATAATCATGACGCTTCTGTTTGTCCTGATACGGATGTTGCCAAACCCTGTTGAAGCCGTGCAGGGAGGCTACGACAAAGCTCTCAAAGACATGCGCGAAGCATGGGGGTACAACAAACCTATTCTGGTGCAGTATGGCATTTTCCTTAAGAACATCATGCATGGGGACTGGGGCTTTTGTACAACAATGGGAGCATTTCTGCAGCCTGTGTCTGAATATCTTGTAAGCAAACTGCCGGCAACAATCTATGTAAATGTTCTGTCCGTCATGGTTTCTCTGCCAATCGGCATTACCTTTGGCATTGTTGCCGCCATACACAAGAACGAATGGCAAGACCATGTCATCCAGATATTCATCATGCTGTTCATTTCCGTGCCATCATTCGTGTATGCATTTCTGCTGCAATATTTCATTGGCTACAAGCTGAACCTGTGTCCGCTGGTATTTAAAGACGGCACGGACTATTTTTCATGGTCAATGCTGCATAGTGCCATCATGCCTGTTCTGGCACTGTCATTTGGTCCAATCGCCGGCAACATGCGTCTGATTCGTGCAGAGCTTACTGAACAACTTACCAGCGAGTATATGCTGCTTGCACGCACAAAGGGACTGACAAAAACGCAGGCAACGGTACGCCATGCCCTGCGAAACTCCTTTGTTCCTCTCATGCCATCGTTTCTAGGCGATTTCATTGGCATTCTGGGCGGCTCTATGATAATAGAGCAGATTTTCGCAGTGCCCGGCATTGGAAAAACCTACGTGCAGTCCATTGCTGTCAAAGACTACAGCGTATTTATGGCCATCAGCATGTTCTATGTAACCATCGGACTTGCAGCCGGCATTGTAAGTGATTTAAGCTACGGATTCATTGATCCGCGAATCCGCATGGGAGGAGGCAAGACGAATGAACTGTAACACTGACATCCCTTTGGAAAAATTTGCCTTTGTGCAGCAAGACCAGATTCTGAAGGAACAGCACTTTCAAACAAAGCCTACCGGTTATTTAAAAGATGCCCTGACGCGATTTGTAACAAACAGGGGATCTGTCATCTGCTTTTTCATCATTCTCGTTTTATTTCTGTATGCATTTATTGCACCTGTTTTTTCGCCCTACAAGATTACAGACAAAGATGCGTACTATGCCTATGCAACGCCAAAAAACAATCTTTTTGCTCCGCTGGGATTTTGGGACGGTTGCAAAACGATAGAAGTAAACATGCAGACATATCAGTACTTTTCAAACATTCCAGGTGCAATAAAAAAGTTTTACGGGGAAAAACAGCACCTTGTGGCTAACCGCCCTCAGACATGGTACAAAATAAAGATTGACACCTACGAAAAGACTGGCTGGGTTTCAATGCTCCTTACAAAAGACGAATACGATGAAGCCCGTGCCTATGAGCAAAAAACAGGACGCACGCTCTTTTATCCCGTCATAAATCAAGACGAGGTGTCAAATCCCGCCTATAAAAACGACCCGAACGCATGGTTTGCAACGGATCAACGGGGATTTGCACAAAAAAAAGCAGATGGAACCGTGCAGGACATCTTTTTGAAAAGCACGGAAACGGAAGATGGCAACGCATACTACGTGCTCCGCATGAACGGAGAACAATACGAAACGCGCATTCTGTACAAAGAGTGGTATTACTATACGCATGGACATGATGCCCATTTTCTGTTCGGCACTGATACATCGGGCTATGACATCTTTACCAGACTTGCCCATGGAGCACGGCTTTCCCTTGTTCTCAGTCTTGTCGTTTCTGCCATCAACTTGGGCATAGGCATCATCATAGGTGCCTTGGAAGGATATTACGGAGGCACATTCGACTTGCTGTTTGAACGGGTCAAGGACATTGTATACGAAGTTCCAACGCAGGTTACCATGGTTTTGTTCCAGCTGTACCTTGCAAAAAAAACAGGTCCCATAGCTGCGCTGTTCTTTGCATTCATCTTTTACGGATGGATTGGCGTTTCATCAACAGTGCGTGCTCAGTTCTACCGTTTCAAGGGGCAGGACTACATAAACGCAAGCCGCACCCTTGGTGCAAAAGACGCACGCCTTATATTCCGTCACATTCTGCCGAATGCCATAGGATTTATCATTACAGTCTCTGTCCTTACGATTCCTGGCGTCATATTCAGCGAAGCAAGCCTGTCGTACTTGGGCATCGTTGACTTGGATTCAGACACGCTTACAAGCGTAGGAACAATGCTCAATGCTGCAAAGGATACACTTTCTACATATCCCCATGCCCTGTTTTTCCCAGCGGCATTCATTTCCATCCTGTTGGTGTGCTTTAACGAGTTCGGCAATGGATTGCGGGATGCCTTTAATCCTTCTTTGAGAGGTGCTGACCATGACTGAAAAAAAAGAAAGTGTTGGTGAAAATGAGATTGAAATAAAGAACCTTGTCGTGTCTTTTTCAACAAACAAGGGAAAAGTCCATGCTGTTCGGGGCATCAACCTGAGCATAAAAAGGGGAGAAACCCTTGCCATTGTGGGAGAATCGGGTTCTGGGAAATCGGTAACAGCAAAAGCCATTCTTGGCATTGAAGCTCCGAACGCCATTATAGAAAGCGGTGAAATCCTGTACAATGGAAAAGATATCCTGAAACTGAACGAAAAAGACATGGAAAAGCTTCGCGGAAACAAAATCACCATGATTTTCCAAGACCCGCTTTCATCGCTTGATCCTATAATGAAGATAGGACCTCAGCTTACCGAAGCAACGCTTCTCAACGGCAGGTCAAACCAAAAGCTTGCTGCAAAGAAATTGTCTGCAACCCTCAAGACTCTTAAGTCTGTACTGACTCCTTCAGAATATACCCTGCTGGATGCAACAGTAAAAAAGGCCGAAAAAGAATATGAATCTTATTTCAAAAAGCTGAACGAAACTGAAGTCGTGGCAACAGACCTGTACAGCGCCGTAAAAGACATGCCGAATGCATTTTCACAGATGCAAGGAGTGTGTTCAATGCCCGAAGCCATTGACACTATAGATTCATTAGTGAAGGAAAAGAAATTTACCATTACAAAGCGTATTGCCTACAAAAAGGCTATCGACATCATGCAGGAAGTAGGCATTCGGGAGCCTGAAAAACGATTCAATCAGTATCCGTTTGAGTTTTCTGGAGGCATGAGGCAGCGTATTGTCATAGCAATTGCCATTGCCGCAAATCCAGACCTTCTTATATGCGATGAACCAACAACGGCACTGGATGTCACCATACAGGCACAGATTCTGGAACTGATTAACAGACTGAAAAAGAGCCGTGGCATGACGGTGCTGTTCATAACCCATGACCTTGGCGTGGTAGCAAACGTTGCAGACACCATTGCTGTCATGTATGCAGGAAAAGTCGTTGAATCCGGCACGACACGCGACATCTTTTACTCGCCTGTTCATCCATACACGTGGGCATTGCTTTCGTCAATGCCCGACTTGGACACAAAAGACGAACTCGAAGCCATTCCCGGCACTCCTCCAGACATGCTGAATCCTCCTTTGGGTGATGCCTTTGCTTCTCGCAATAAATATGCCATGGCCATCGACTTTGAACAGGAACCTCCGACATTCAGAATTTCTCAGACGCACTACGCTGCTACATGGTTGCTGCACCCAAACGCACCAAAAGTCAAGCCGCCCAAATCCGTGCTCGATCGGATTGAGCGCATGAAAAACAGAGAGGCTTCACATGCAGAATAATACACCACTGCTGCAGGTTGAGCATTTGCGGCAATACTTTAACCACGGCACGTTCCATGCCGTGGATGACATCAGTTTTTCCATAAACAGAGGAGAAGTACTGGGGCTGGTTGGCGAATCGGGGTGCGGAAAAACCACTACGGGGCGTTCCGTCATAAACCTGTATGACATAACGGGCGGCAAGATTTTTTTTGACGGCAGTCTCATAAACGAAGGTACGTTTGACTACGAAAAAAGCATTGCAGACGCAAAGAGTTCCGGCAACAGGAACGAAGTCGAAAGGCAAAAGGCACTTTTAAAAGAAGCAAAGGCAAGGATACGGGAGAGAAACAAAAAAGGCAGGTATGTTACGGACATACAGATGATTTTTCAAGACCCTGTATCATCGCTCAATCCTAGAATGACAGTCCGTGAAATCATTGCAGAAGGGCTTTTGATTCAAGGCATAACGGATGAAAGCGAAATAACGAAAAGGGTGTCGGAAGTTTTGACCAGAGTCGGTCTTTTAAGTGAATATGCCGACCGATATCCACATGACTTGTCGGGAGGACAGCGACAGCGCATAGGTATTGCCCGTGCCATCATAATGAACCCGAAGCTGATTATTGCTGATGAACCTGTCAGTGCCCTGGACGTAAGCATCAAGGCTCAGGTCATCAATCTTTTGAACAGCCTTCGAAAGGATATGGGGCTTACCGTGCTGTTCATAGCCCATGACCTTTCGGTGGTAAAGTATTTTTCGGATCGCATTGCCGTCATGTATTACGGCAAGATTGTCGAATGTGCGCCTTCTCAGGAGCTTTTTGCCCATCCTTTGCATCCGTATACGAAATCTTTGTTGAGCGCAATCCCCTTGCCAGACCCTGATTACGAAAAGAACAGGACTCGAATCATCTATGATGCTGCATCTGAACACGACTATGCCACAGACATGCCTGCCATGCACTGCATTACTCCAGAGCATTTCGTTTATTGCAACAGTTCAGAACGGGAACTCTACACAAAAGAGATGGAAAAGCAATGAAGCAATCTGTAAAAACGGTAGTTGTGCGGCAGCTGGTGTTCCTTGTCTTTGGTGTTGCCATTGCTTTTCTTATTGCACTGTATGCAAGCAAGACACTTCCGCCTGAACTTGCCCTGCCTAAAAGATGCATGAGTGACGGATGTTTTGTTTCTGCTGTACTCTTTTTGTCTGTGGGGGCGTTGCTCTTTGTCAGTTACTGGGGCGGGTTTGATTCCTTTTCGTATGTCATGGACAAGCTCAAGCATAAGACAGAGGCTTCTTACTTTGACTATGTACGGGAAAGACATGCCAGCAAAAAAAGCCCGTCACTCCTTTTTTTTACAACAGGTCTCGTTATGTTCTCGGTGTCGCTGTTCATGGCTTTATGGACATGAGCCTGATGTTCGAGCATGTAACTGACAAACAGGCAAAAATATGATACCGTAAAGGCATGGAATCTCAACTGAACAGCGAGCAGATGGAAGCCGTTACCACGACAGAAGGTTTTGTCCGCGTCATTGCAGGGGCAGGAAGTGGTAAAACGAGGGCGTTGAGCCACCGCTTTGCATATCTGGTAAACGAAGTGGGAGTACTTCCTTCAAACATACTCTGCGTTACCTTTACCAACAAGGCAGCCTCTGAAATGCGTTCACGAATACGCACTCTCACCAAAGACAATGATACGGGCTACATATCCACATTCCACGGGTTCTGCGTAAGCGTCCTGCAAGAAGATTCCCATGCAGTATCGTACCCAAAAAGCTTTATGGTGCTCGACAATTCGGACATCAATGCGATGCTCCAGATTATCTACGAAGAGCGAGGTCTCACGCTGCGTCAGATGACCTTTGGCGATGCCCGTGACATGATTGAAATCCAAAAGCTTTTCAAACGCCCTTCATACTACGAAGACATGATAGACCTGAGCCTTGATGCACTGCACCAAAAGTACATGGAAGCAAAGACGCCCACAGACATCATCTTTTACGGCTACCTGTATCAGCAGAAAAAGTGCTTTGCCCTCGACTACAACGATCTGCTGAAATTTGTCCTGTACATCTTTCAGACAAACGACGATATTCGGCAAAAGTGGCAGGAACGGCTTGAATACATAATGATTGATGAATTTCAGGACATTGATTTTATTCAGTATGAACTGATGAAAGCCCTGTGTGCATACCACAAGAACCTGTTTGTCGTGGGAGACCCCGATCAAACCATTTACACATGGCGAGGTGCAGACATAAAGTACCTGCTTGACTTTGACAGGGAGTTTCCGGGAACAAAGACCATTCTCATGAACAAAAACTACCGTTCTACACCAGAAATCCTTTCTGCAGCAAACTCCCTCATAAACAGGAACCGTAACCGCATCACCAAGAATCTTACGGCTGCACGGCAACACAGCAACGGCGAAGTGCGTTCAGCAGATGCATTGCTGCCCGTCTACTGTCATTCAAAGTCTGCTGAAGACGAAGCCCAGTTCATTGCAGAACGCATAGAACAGCTTTTAAAGGAAGGCGTACGGGCAGGAGACATTTCTGTGCTGTTCCGTGCGCACTACATAAGCCGCACCATCGAAGAAGTGTTCCAGAAAAAGAAAATGGCCTATACGATTTTTTCTGGCATTCCATTCTTTGAGCGCATGGAAATCAAAGACAGCTTGTGCTACCTGCGCATGGTTGCCTACAAAGACGATTTGTCATTCATGCGTGTCGTAAACACGCCCAAACGCAATGTGGGCGAAAAACGCATGGCTGCACTAAAAGAATATGTTGCACGAAATGGAGGTACATTGTACGAGGCCTTGAAAGCCTGTGCCGATGACGAGCTTTTCAAATCTACAAAGGCCCCGCATTTCATTGATCTGATAGAAAAATACAGCAGCATGTATTCATCCATGCAGGTGAGCGAACTGTTCAGCCACATTATGAACGAAAGCGGATACGAGCGTGCACTGCGCACCGAAGGAAGCCAGGAACGATTGGATAACCTGGCGGAACTAAAGCAAGCCATACATGAATATGAAATTACCTGTGGCGAAGAAGCGCATCTGACAGACTTTCTGAATCACCTTGCACTGTATACCAATGCCGACATTGGTTCTGATAAGGATGCTGTCAGGCTTATGACTGTTCATGCTGCCAAGGGGCTGGAGTTTCCCGTCGTTTTCATTGCAGGGCTAAGTGAAAACATGTTTCCCAGCAGGAAAGTTGATTCTCAGGCAGCAATGGAAGAAGAACGCCGCTTGGCATTCGTGGCATTTACGCGTGCAAAAGATCGTCTGTTCCTTACGGATTCAGAAGCGTCTGAGGCCACCCCAGGCTTTGGATTCCGCTATCCATCGCGCTTTATATTCGATGTCGAAAAAAAGTTTCTGCACTACGAACACGAACTACCTGAACAACTGGCACGCAGTGCAAAAGAATTTATTTCAGATTCAGACAG